>CAJXTM010000885.1 GCA_913061385.1 uncultured Rhodopirellula sp.
TCGGTAGGAATGGTTCGGTAGGAATGGTTCGGTAGGAATGGTTCGGTAGGAATGGTTCGGTAGGAATGGACCTGTAGGAACTGAGCTAGACAAGCTATTACTACGTAGAGCAACGCGTTTTCCGCTTCAAGGGAATCAGAACATCGCAGTCAAAGCCTAACAAAGTGCCAATGCGTCAGGGTGCCCGTTCCCCCACACCAACTCAACTTTATCGCGTTTTGAGACGATGTATGGCTGTCGTCACGGTTTAGAGGATGTTTATGCAACGCGCATCGAGTATCGTTGGAAATGCCGAGCGAAAACGCTCATACCGCCGCCTCCCGTTCAAGGGTTTTGTGCCCTGTACGCGGATAACTGATAAACCACATCGAGACGACGACTTTTTAACCGCTGTAACCAGCACCACTGCAAATTGGCCCCCTGAGTTTAGCCCGCACGCTGACCGCAGCCCGCTGCGCAAACACACGAACACAAACTGATGTCACCGAATCCAAATCGAACCGAACGCCGTCGCGAAAGCCTCAGACCTGAGGGCAACGCCTTCAAGCGTACTGTTTACGATATTATCTTCGAAGCAGAAACGCGGGCGGGTCGCGGCTTTGATATTGGTTTGTTGATCGCGATCCTTGCCAGCATCACGATCGAGTCACTACAAACGGTACCTAGCTATTCCCAGCAACCACAGCTGCTGATGTACTTCAACACAGCAGAGTGGATTCTGACAATCCTATTTACGATCGAGTACGTCCTGCGATTGTATTGTGTCCGAAAACCTCTGAAATACGTTTTCAGTTTCTGGGGGTTGATTGACCTACTCAGCATCATGCCATCGTACGTCACCTATTTCATTGGTACTTCCTCGCGATCATTTGTCATCATCCGCAGCATTCGTTTACTACGGGTATTTCGCGTACTGAAGTTGTGGCGAATGATGAACGAAGCGGACGAGCTTGCAGCAGCAATCTGGAAAGTACGCGACAAAATCATTGTCTTTGTAGCTGTGGTTCTAGTTGCTGTCACCATTAGTGGCACTTTGATGTACCACATTGAAACATACTCTCAAGGAATCATCGACGAGCGTCCTGAGGATCTTGCCATTGTGCTTGATATTCCCCCCGTCTCAATCGAAAGGATCTTGGATCAAAAAGACTATGTTGTTCTCGAAAGCGGCACTACGCCACTGACACTGCATCAACTTCTCTCACCCCCTGAGTACATAGCTGCCCAGAAGACATACCGCGGAAGTCGCTTCGTTGCCGACATTGGCCCCGATGCACTTCAAAAAATGGTCGCAGCCGTTGACCTCGACGCGATGGTCGACAAACTGCAGGACGATGTGGAAACAGAAGCCGTACCGAGCGTCCGAGTACGCAGCCAGGAGAAACTCGAAGTTGTCAAATCGATCCGAGAGATAAACAATCGCCCCGAAAGCAAATTCACTTCGATTCCGCAAGCGATGTACTGGGGAATCGTGACCATGACAACGGTCGGCTACGGTGACGTCGTACCTCAAACTGCTGTTGGTAAAGTAATTTCAGCAATGCTGATTCTACTGGGATATAGCCTGATCATCGTGCCTTCAACTTTCGTCAGTGCCGAGTTCATCCAACAGCACCAGAGAAATACTGACCAAACTCCCCCCTGCGACCAATGTGAGGCAGTCGGGCAACGGGATGACGCCGACTATTGCTATCGATGTGGGCAGCGATTCCAACGTTGATTTGCAGCCAGCAGCCGCGACGAGCCACAGAAATTCTGCCAACGCAAAGTGTATGATGAGATTCAGATGCACATCACCGCGCATTCCGATTCCAAGCTAGACTTTGCCACCCAAGAACGCGACAATATCTGGAACAAGATTCCACGTGCACGGCAACTCCCCAACCCTCTCGCGATGGCCCTAAAGATTTGGCTATCTACCTAAGCCTCTGGATTCACCAAAAGCTCTGGCTATCCACCGTAACTGAGTACTGAACGACAGCGGTAAGGCTCCAGCCGGCGTTCACCAGCCAGCTCAATCAGATGGATCAAAAAGGCGCAACCAACGATCTCAGCGCCAGCCTTTTCAAGCAACCGGCAACAAGCCTCCATCGTACCTCCGGTAGCCAACAGGTCATCCATCAGGAGAACGCGTTGCCCCTTTTGAACGCCATCAACATGAATCTGCAGTTCATCACTGCCGTACTCAAGATCATACGCATAGGAGTGTGATTCATAAGGCAATTTACCGGGCTTCCGAATGGGAACAAAGCCCACACCTAATCGGATAGCCAGTGGTGCAGCGAAAATGAAACCGCGAGCTTCTGCAGCTGCGATCACATCAACATCCTCACCCTCAAACAACTCGGCCAAGGCATCTGTTGCTGCTTCCAACGCAGAGGCGTCGCCTAACAGCGGAGTGATGTCACGAAAGAGAATGCCCGGTTTGGGATAGTCCGGAACGTCTCGGACAAATTTCTTCAGATCAACCATGGTTACCTTCGTTGCAATCAACAGCGGAAAGCGGCGGCAAAGTGACTATTTGAACTACAAACACTAAAGCACATCCCCTGTTCAGGGAAGTGCCAGCACCACTATCGCATTTTGTTGAAATCCAGACATGCCAAGGCGATTTCAGCTAAAGCACAGGGAGTCAGAGGAAATTCGCGGAGGAGTCTGAGCACCCCTTGTCTGAAAGCAGCATCAAGCCACACCAACGGTTGCCACTAACCGGCCCCGTCGGCTGAATCAACCCTGGCAGCATATGGACGCGCATGCCGCGATGGGCTTGGAACGGAAAATTTCCGCCGCAAATTACTTATCACTCCCTACAGCTGTCTCTTATACACATCTCCGAGCCCACGAGACCGAGGCTGATCTC
>CAJXTM010000886.1 GCA_913061385.1 uncultured Rhodopirellula sp.
TAAGGAGTCGTCGGCAGCGTCAGATGTGTATAAGAGACAGGATGTGGGGTTGTTGGCGTGCGGATTTTCTGGACCAGCGTTCAGTGGCTGTGTTTTCCTGTTGATTTTCCTCAATGGATGGTACCCACCTCAAGCGAGAATGCCCGTTTTGTTGCTTTCGACAGCTTACTTTTTTTGTTTGCTGCTGGTAGCCGTGTGGCTGATTCTTCGCCACCGGCGGAATCGAAATGCGGTACGAAGCGTCCAGTGAACAACTTGGCATGGATGTGATCAGGGTAGGGAACAGCGGAATTGTTTCGTTGAGGAAGGTTGCAAGATTGTCGTGTGCGGAGGCGTTATTGCGAGTCTCCTCTGGTGTAGACTCTTTCTAATGGGTTGAGCCCAATTCCGGTGTACCTGTAAATAGGTGTGTAATGCGAAATCTTTTGGTCGTGTTGTTGACGATTTCTAACATGCATTTTGTGGGCGGTGATCCGCCCACGCACAGGTTTGATGCGTATTCGGATCAAGAGCGAGGTTATCTACAGCGAGTTCACGGTCAGCCTGGTGATTTGTCATACACCCCGGACTTTCCAGGTGGTTTTCAAGGATGGCAGAGGGCCGCCCGCGCAAAGTTGAAGCAATTGATTGGGATCGATCGTATCGCTGCTCAAGTGTCTGGGCACCGGCCTGCGGTACATCTGGAACAAGAGTCGCGGGTTGATGGCCATTTGCGGCAACTGGGGAGGATCGAAACAGAGCCAGGAATTCATCTCCCATTTTGGATTCTTCGACCCATTGGTTCTGAGAATAAAAAACTGCCTGTCGTGATTTGTGCTCACGGGCACGATGAAGATGGGTGGAATACTTACGCGGGCGTCTTTAAAGACAAACAGCATCAAACCACCACGGAGAACAAGCAGGGGAATCCCGGTGTGCAGGCGGTGCGTCGGGGGTACATTGCGATTGTTCCTGCGACACGCGGACTCGCGAAGTCGAATTCGATTTCTGATCTCAATGGAAGGCATGGGAAAAGGGCTTGTCGCGCGCAATTAATGCACTGCCTGTTGGCGGGGCGAACAGCCATTGGTGAACGCGTTTGGGATACCACCTGCCTGCTGGATTGGATCGCATCCGACTTGGCCGGTGCGGATGCTACCCGGATCGGTATGTTGGGGAATTCAGGAGGTGGCGTGTTGACTGTTTATGTTGCTGCATTGGATGAACGAATCGCAGTAGCGCATCCCAGTTGTTCGCTTACTTCCTATACAGATCAGTCAGGTTACATTTTTCATTGCGACTGTTGCATGATTCCCCGAATTCAGACCGATTTAGCTGATATGCCCGATGTCGCTGCTTTGACAATCCCGCGGACGTTGGTGGTAGTCCATGGGGCAAAGGATGGGCTTCATTCTCAAAAGGTGGTTAATCAGGCCATGCAGCGACTTGCGGATATTTATTTGCAATGCAACGTGTCAGATAAATTCATATTTCGGTGGCAGCCCGAGGGGCATCGGTTGTACCCCGCTGTTTTTTGGCCCGTCATGGAGGATGTGTTTTAGCTTGCCCAAAAAGTTTGGGGAACGTGATCTGCGGTTGCGGAACTTGAATAGGTAGAAAGTCTTCACCGGTGGATTGCCGAGTTGAACCAGCAGCCTTGTTTTGTGAATCTTATTGCAGACGGGGCAGGTGATGATTGAATCCTGGATTGGGGGGGGCTTTAGCGACACTTTGTGCACCGTGGTGATGAGCTGTGTCAGGTAATGGAACCCGACCCAAAGGCGTTGCTCGCGTCAGTAAGCAAGTCAGGTCTACTCGCCTATCGAAATGCGACCATCACCGGATTTCTCGTATCCAGAACGTCCAGAGGTGGAGTGAGTCTTTCTGTCATCCAGCCTCACGCTAGATCGAGCGAGTTGCACCCTGCTCTTTCCGCGATCTGGGGGGCCGTTGTCTGTTGAGTTTCGAGCGAAAACCTGTCATTCGTTCAGACGCTGCAGTCGCATTCGCAGGGACTCGTTCAGATGGGGTAACGAATCAGCAGCCAAGCGTGGGATTGGCAGCTTGGGTGATCGATCCGAGTTGGGTCGCCACTGTGTTCGGTTTTTTCCTTATTGATTCTGCTCCGTCAAAGATTGCCCCGTTTGCATCTAAAGTTGTTTTTTTCCCGCAGACTGATTCCCTCGATATCGGGGTGATCGGCAGGAACGGCACGAAATGCGGTGGCGGCACTTGTCAATTCGCGACGTGCCTAACCCAGGGCACCACGCCGCATGTGTTTCGCGTAACCGGTAAACTCAGCGCAATTACTTGATTCTTCTCAATCGGATGCACCCGCATGATCGGGATGACGGATATGGCACTAGCGATAGATTCACTCATCGGCGGCTGCTTGATGTGGCGATTGTTCGACCTGTACGGGTCAGCACTGTCGCAATGGTTCTTTTGAAAAGAACGGCTGGATCGCACCACGCCTCTGTGGCTTTTTTCCGAAACCGGAAGGAATGCCGAATCCAGGGGCGTCACCGAAGTTTGGAATAAACCACAGGAAAAAGAGATGCCTGGTAAGTTGTCTCGACAAAAACGTAAACAGTCATCCCTCCAAGGTTCGGGGGTAAGACGTTGGATGTTGTCCAAAGGCATGACTTATTGTCTAGCCGGTGCCGCAACTGCATTCTCTGGGTGCGCTTACACTGGCGGAGTCAAGGATTACATCCACAATGGCTTCAAAGTTGGACCAAATTACGCAAAACCTGCAGCGCCTGTGGCCAGCAATTGGATTGACGATTACGACGATCGAATTAAGGATGAGTTGCCAAATTATGGTGACTGCTGTCTCTTATACACATCTCCGAGCCCACGAGACCGAGGCTGATCTCGT
>CAJXTM010000887.1 GCA_913061385.1 uncultured Rhodopirellula sp.
GAGATCAGCCTCGGTCTCGTGGGCTCGGAGATGTGTATAAGAGACAGGCGCCGTACATTAACCCAAATGCGGATGAGAAAAAATACATTCAAGTCGGCAGGATGACTGGGCTGATCATCATTGTCGGAGCTGCATTTATTGCGTTGACTTATGCCGATGTCTTTGGCCAGTTCAAAATGGCGATTGAATTGCCAATTCTGTTTGCAGCACCCTTCTGGTTAGGAATGTATTGGCGGCGAGTGAATCGAGCCGCTGTCTGGGGCACGATCGCCACTTCGTTGATGCTGTTTTTTGTTTTGCCAGTCGTTGTGCCAAGGCTTATCGACCTAAGTACAAACCAGAATCTTGCAATCACAACAAATCTTGTGACTAAAAAGCTTGTGCGCCCAGCGACAGCATCAGACATAGCGCGGCACGAGGCATGGGTAACTGCCGGTAATGAATTGAAGGAAAAGGTTGCTGACAGCAAAGATGATAAGGTCAAAAGCGAACTGAAGAAGCAACTTGATGCGTTGGGCTCTGAGCCACCATTCGCAAGTGTGGGTGAGCCGATAGAAATTACGATCAAGAGTGGGGGGCAAGCGATCTACTGGACGAAACTGGTTCCTGAACAAGAGCTTTCAAAAGAAGAGGTCAGTAACACCACAGAGGGAGACATGCTGGTCAGGACTGAGAGATGGGTTGGCCGCCAGAAAGGTGAGGGATCTCTAAAGATTGACTTTCTGCTTTACGGGTTGTTGGGGATTGATCTTTCGAATGCGAACAAGGCAACACTTGAGACGCTTCGCTTACCCACTCGGTTGTTGTTGCCATTTGCTGTTCTGTTCGTTCTCAGCCTGGTAACACCACGCGGTAGCAAAGCCAGTCTGGACAGATATTACGCGAAAATGAACACCCCGGTGCGAGCGGACCCGCAAGCAGATAGTGAAGCATTGGAAGCAGCATATCTGGACCCGTCTTCAACGACGGGCCGCAAGCTGTTTCCGGAATCTGACTGGGAGTTTGTTCGTCCGACGAAAACGGATGTCAGTGGTTTCTTGATTTCATGCATTGTGTGCGGTTTGGTGATTGGGTTGTTGTTGTGGTTGGCAGGAATTGGGGCCTAGTGGGCATCACATTCTGAAAATCATTGAAACATGCTACTGCTCCGAAGGAAAATAAATGCCCGTTGTAAAAAAAATCGTCAGTTGCCTTTCGTGCATGCTTTTATTTGTCGTGGTGTGCAACCCGTCAGGAACGGTAGTTGGTTCAGAAAAGGTGTTTCCGGCGATGGCGAAACGCATTCTCTTTTTGGGTGATTCGATTACTCATGCAGGGGACTACATCGCACTGATCGAGACGCAATTGCGTCTTCACGGGCATGACTGCGTATTGATCAATCTTGGTTTGCCCAGTGAAACTTGTAGCGGCTTATCGGAGCCGGAGCATCCGTTTCCCCGACCCAATGTTCAAACCAGGATCGATGCTGCATTGAAAAAGACACATCCTGATGTTGTCGTGGTCTGTTACGGAATGAACGATGGGATTTATTACCCTTTTTCGGATGAGAGATTTCAAGCCTATCAGGTGGGCATGAAGCAAATCATTACTAAAGTGAAAGCGGCTGGTGCTAAGCTGGTTTTGATGACTCCTCCAGCCTTTGACCCATTGCCAATGGAGCAGCAGGGGACGTTGTTGCCGATTGGAGCAAAAGAGTATTCTTGGAAAGCGATTTACGAAGATTACGACAGTGTGATGGCAAGGTACGCAAAGTGGATTCGTCAACAGCGTGACAAAGTTGATCGGGTGATCGATTTGCACACCGTGGTTTCGAATTACGTCACATCCAAGCGGAAAACCAATCCTCGTTTCACCATGTCACCAGATGGTGTGCATATGAATCATGAGGGGCACACAGTGATTGCAGATGCCGTGCTCAAAGCGTGGGGCGTGGGGCCTGAAACTGAACCGGACAACTCTCTAGTGGCACTGGTTGAGCGTCGACAGAAAATCATGCACGCAGCTTGGTTAAGTGAAGTCGGGCATCAACGCCCCGGAATGAAATCGGGATTACCCATTGAAGAGGCAGATAAGCTTTCTGCAGAGATCGAGAAACAAATTGCGGCACGTGTGCTGCGACATCAAGACGCTTCAGAATCCGCATATGAAGATGTCTATCGCTGTCATTTTCCCGCTTCCGGTTTGCCCGGAGAGTTGGAGTTGTTTGTTGATTTTGATCTGTGGCTGCCGCCCGGGGTTGAGCAGATTCGAGGTGTGATCGTTCATCAACATGGTTGCGGACCGGGGGCGTCCAATGCTGGTTTAACCGCAGTTTGCGATTTGCATTGGCGTGAGCTGGCGAAAAAATGGGACTGTGCACTGATTGGATCCTCGTACGAGGGGCGAGCCGGCAGTGACTGCCGTTTATGGTGTGATCCGAGAAAGGGTTCAGGTGACAGGTTCTTGCAAGCCTTAACTGAATTTGCCGACCAGACCGGGCACCTCGAATTACGAGATGTGCCATGGTGCCTCTGGGGACATTCTGGTGGAGGATTTTGGGCAAGTTTGATGCAGACCATTCACCCCGATCGGATTGTCGCTATTTGGCTTCAGTCAGGCACAGCCTTTGGCTACTGGGCCAAAGGGGATGTGGTAGCACCTAGTATGAAATCAAGTATTTACGAGGTCCCAGTCATGGCATGTCCGGGAGCGAAAGAGCAGAACCATGAGAAATTTCATCGTGCCTGGGATGGTTTGCATGCGATGAAGGCAGCTTATCGACTTGAAGATGCACCGTTTGGGATTGCTCCGGATCCACGCACTGGCCATGAGCTGTCTCTTATACACATCTGACGCTGCCGACGACTCCTTACGTGTAGA
>CAJXTM010000888.1 GCA_913061385.1 uncultured Rhodopirellula sp.
ACGAGATCAGCCTCGGTCTCGTGGGCTCGGAGATGTGTATAAGAGACAGGACAGAAGCAAACCAAGATGCCGCCAAACCCTATGGAGAAGATCCATGGACCAAGCGTGCGACTTCGCTGATCCATGATCTTTTTGAGGTGGAGTGCGACGTATTCTTTACCTTCAACGGCACAGCAGCAAACGCGCTTGCGCTGTCAGCCATGTGCCAATCGCATCATGGCGTCGTGGCCCACCGATGGTCACACGTTGAAACCGACGAGTGTGGAGCACCCGAATTTTTCTGTAACGGCAGTAAAATCCTTTTAGCATCCGGCATGAATGGGCGTCTCAATGGTGACAAGGTCGCGGAGGTCGCTGGAAGTCGAACGGACGTGCATTTCCCAAAGGCAAAAGCCCTCAGCATCACCCAATCAACGGAAGTCGGCACGGTCTATGACCTCGATATGCTGCGGGACATTGAGGACAGCGTGCGTCGATGCAAACTGAGTTTCCATATGGATGGGGCGCGTTTCGCCAATGCGATCGCAACGCTAGGGGTGGCACCAAGTGAAGTCACGTGGAAGCGTGGAGTTGACGTGCTGTGCCTCGGCGGCACCAAAAATGGGATGGCTGTGGGCGATTGCGTGGTATTTTTCAACCGTGCACTTGGACAAGAATTCGAATACCGCTGCAAGCAAGCTGGGCAGCTTGCCTCAAAAATGCGGTTTCTCTCAGCACCCTGGGTAGGGCTACTTACAGACAATGTCTGGCTACGAAATGCACAGCAGGCGAACGGGATGGCCAAGAAACTTGCCTATGGCCTCGAACAACTCGGGGTTCGAATTGCCGCACCCGTTGAGTCCAACGCAATATTCGCTGACTTCACGACCGAACAAACCGCAGCACTTCGCAAGCTTGGTTGGATTTTTTATGAATTTGATGGCATCGGAACACCACGTCTGATGTGCTCGTGGAAAACAACGAATTCCGAAATTGACTCTTTTCTTTCCGATTGCAAAAGCACGTTACCTGCGAATCCTTGACTCGCAATGCGAGCCTGAGACTCGCAATGGAAAAAAAGGCAACTCATCTTAACGACTGGGAATGCGCCCCACTGCGACGCTCTATGCATGATCGCACCACGAAACTTTGGAAGCTTTGTGATCAACATGCTCTCTTTTCAATTTAAACGGCGATATTAAAAACAAAGATTGCCTCCGATTCGTCGGATATCCAGACAATCAACGAGCATTCACGACAAGCAGCACGCTGATCATTGGGTTGCTCAAATCCATCTCACTTCTGTGCCTTGGCATGGGCGTGCTTGTCATACGCCGGCAATGCCCAGTTCAGGCGAATGCAAGCAAAAACCCGCAGGCCAATTTCCTTGACTCCAGAAGGAAGCGAGAGCTTCTCGAAACTTCTGCGGGCTGATGAACAAACACTGACTGCCGCAGAACCCATCAACCATGCACTGCAACCTACACAGCAGATGGGTGAATTCGGCGAGTCAACACAAAGAAGGCAACTGACTACCACAAGAGTCTCATGAACTTTTTTTTCGTAGCTTCTTTGTATTTTGCGGTGCATCTTACTGCCCGGAAAAGAACTTGCACTCGTCGTACTACTTGGGTCAGAAGTGGGCCGCTTCATCTCTCTATTCCGATTGACACGTGTCTTATACACCAAACGCATGGCAATAATCTTTTTGGTGCTGATAATCACAACAGTGCTTGTATCGCCATGCCAGCTTATCATTATGTTTCTTGTTGACCGAAAAGCCCGGAAAACACTCGAGGCAGAGGGATACCAGTTGGGCTTACAGGGAGCGATCAAGAGGGCGAAAGAACTGCACCCAACGAACAAGATTCAGAGGCAGAAAAGGGTTAAGACCAAGCCAGCACATGCAGAATGGTGGGGAAGCGGATACAATGAGCCGAGCCTGTAAGCAAACAAACAAACCGATAGCTACGAACCCACTTCCCCCACCTCTAAGCCTGCCCACGGAAACCGATTTCCATGCCCCAACTACGTTTCACGAGCACAAGCAACTTTGCAATGTGCAGAAGTGTCCGAAATGCTTGCCTAAGCATTTCCTCGTTCTCAGCACTGCTTTTGCCGTTTGCCGTGATACTGACAAGTCAAACAACACTCGAGGGTGCTGACGCAAAAGCAAAAAGATCTCTGGGTCACAGAAGAGGGGTTGGCGGCCCATGTGGCACGACAGTGCCTCAACGAAACCTTAGAGCCAGAGGATATCGTCGGAGGCTGCCTGTTTCTCGCCTCTCAATCCTCGAAAATGATGACCGGCCAAGCCTTGGTCATAGATGGCGGCGTGGTCACCACAGGATGACTATTGCAGCCGATTGGATCGCCGTGGATTGGGGCACAAGCACACTGCGGGCTTGGGCGATGAGCCATGATGGGCAGGATTTGGCCAGCGCCTCAAGCGCGGATGGCATGGGGCAATTGACCTCAGAAGAGTTTGAACCGGCGCTGTTGCGGCTGATCGAGACTTGGCTTGCAGAAGACAAGCCGACCGCAGTTATCGCCTGCGGCATGGTCGGCGCCAAACAAGGCTGGATCGAAGCCCCCTACGCGGCCACCCCCTGCCAGCCGCAATCACGCTTCACGGCGGCTCCAACCCGAGATCCGAGGCTAGATGTGCAAATCATCGCCGGTGTCAGCCAATCCGAACCTGCCGATGTCATGCGCGGGGAAGAAACGCAAATTGCCGGGTTTCAGCGCCTGAATCCCAAATGGGATGGGGTTATTTGCCTGCCTGGCACCCATACCAAATGGGTGCAAATGAGTGCGGGCGAGATCGTGAGCTTTCAAACCTTCATGACCGGCGAGATTTTCGCCCTTCTCTCCACCTCC
>CAJXTM010000889.1 GCA_913061385.1 uncultured Rhodopirellula sp.
CGAGATCAGCCTCGGTCTCGTGGGCTCGGAGATGTGTATAAGAGACAGCAAAATCCACTTCTGCACAGAGTTTCGGCATCGGTGTGAAAAGCAGCACCAACGCCCCAGCAATCATGAGGCGGAGTGGCCTGACGACAAAAGAGAGCACACCTACGAATCTCAATGGCAACTCGGCCCTACAAACTCTCGTCTCACGGGTTTGTCGTATGCATGAATTCCAGATTGGCGAGTCTGTTTGTAACATGTCTGTCATCAATTGCTCAATGTAATCATTGGTTTGCCAGTACCAAGCTCTTCCCGGACCACCCTCCGCAAAGCAGTGATCTGCTAGTAACCAATCGTCCGAGGTAACCACAGCACCGATGCCGCATGTTCTATCTGGGTACCACGCATTCTACTCGAAGCAGTCGTCAATCTACACTGCACCAACCCAAATCGGTCCTGGGAGTCCCCCCTGCATCAGCACTGAGGACCGGAATTGAACACAAGCGTGGATGCCAACAAGAAGCCGAAACGTTGACAAGAGACAGGCATACCAACGCCCAAAACTGTTTTTCACCGGATTCGGAGCATGCTATTGAAGTATCGTGTTACGGCATCCCGCCTGCATTGAATTCACAAAATCAACAAGCAATCTTCCACCCTGCGGCTCGACGGGACATCCAGAGCGGCAACAAAAGCGTTTGCTTGCATACCTTATCAATCGAGATGCGTCTCAGGCAGAACTTACCTGTGAGCCTCTTGGTATTGGAGCATCAGGAGACGAATGAGACGTAAAACCCAACCTAAAACTGAGCTAACGCTAGCTCCCAAAGTCTGTTAGCTTTCCGATGCAGTCTGCCCGTGCGGATTGTTTGCCGGCCACCGCTGGGCAAATGCATTTGCACCATGAAATCATGCCCCCAATCCAATGGAGACCCAAGGATGGGACTTCCTTTCTCTGCCACAGCACAGATCGACTCACTGAAAGAAATTTTGAGTGAAGTCGCCGAACGACTCGACATGAACGTCACCGTTCGGCTTTGGAACGGTGACATGATTCCGATGGGGAAAAACACGGATGGTAAGTACACGCTCGTACTTTCTGGGCCTGGCGTAATCGGCAGCCTGCTGCGCCGCCCCACCTTGGAAACGCTGGTCCGACTCTATGCAACCGGACATGTCGGTTTTGAAGGCGGCGACTTGATGGAGTTTGCTGACGCCTTTCAGACCGAAAAGTCGAACCGTCGACGTTTAAAAGAAATCAGCAAATTGATGTTGATAAAGAAGACAATTCCGTTTCTGTTTGCACGAACCAAAGAGACAGACGTCAACCATCAATTCGCAGATGACATGGTGGGGCGAGTTGAATCAAGACGTGACAACACTGATTATGTGCAGTTTCATTATGACGTCAGCAATGATTTCTACAAACTGTTTCTCGGTGATGAAATGGTTTACACATGTGCCTACTTCAAAGAGTGGGACAATTCACTCGAGCAGGCACAACGCGACAAGATGGATTTGATCTGTCGAAAACTGCGTCTACAACCTGGTGACAAGATGCTTGACATCGGTTGCGGCTGGGGTGGTTTGATCCGCCATGCTGCCATGAACTATGGCGTCAAATCGCATGGAATCACACTGTCGCAAGAACAGCATGATTACACGCAGCAAAAAATTGACGAGATGGGTCTTGGTGATCAAGTAAGTGTAGAGATCTGCGACTATGCCGACCACACAGGAAGCTACGACAAGATTTCAAGTGTCGGAATGTCTGAACACATTGGTACCGCCAACTACCCTCGCTATTTCAACAAAATCAATTCACTGTTACGCGACCGGGGCTTGATGCTGAATCATGCGATTGCTCGGCGGGCAAAGGCAAATAAGCGACAGGCAAAGAAGATTCGCCCCGAACGAAAGTTCCTTCTCAAATACATCTTCCCTGGTTCTGAATTGATTCCAGTCGGCACGACAACCGACACCTTGGAGAATACAGGCTTTGAGGTACATGATGTCGAATCATTGCGTGAGCATTATGCATTGACGCTTAAATACTGGTCGAAAAACCTGACCGCGAACAAGGAAGAAGCGATTCGCCTTGTGGGACCTGAGCGATATCGTCTTTGGGCTGCCTACATGACGGGGGGTTCGGTTGGGTTCACCGCTGGTTCGATCAAAATCTATCAGGTGCTTGCCAGCAAACGCGCCAGCAAAGGCCTGTCGGGAATGCCACCCACGCGTGCAGATCTATACCGAGCCGCCTAGGTGAACGCTGCCCGGGTGAACGCTGGTCGCTTTGGTTACCGACGAAAACAGATCAGTTCGCCAACGCGGGCCTCTTCTGCTGGCCCTTGAAAGATCATTGCCACTGATTTGCTAGAAAACACATTGGTTGGCAGTGCGCGATCGATGCGAGACCGGCACCAAGACCAACTTCGTCCGCCAGAGTGCCTCCCCATCGCCGGGTGCCGAGTCATTGCGAGGCTGCGGTTTCAGCAGTTTCTGGACACGCACATGCAGTAAAACTTCGCAATGCGGCTGCAAATTCCGATTGAATTCGCGGCATGAACTGATCATACGCCAGACCATGCACTAGTGTATAGCAACCATTTCAAGCGTTCAGCTGTGTATCTATTTCGTAACCAACAGCCGGCAATCATCAAAGAGTGGCTCTAATAGAACGGCGGCTGAAACAGCGAATGTCGCTCCAAAAATTCAAATGCACGCCTCCTCCTTCAAAAGTGCGAACAATGAACACAGTAGAAAAACAGCGATTGTTCCTTGTCGAAGATGACCATGAGCTTGCATCCATGGTCTGTCTCTTATACACATCTGACGCTGCCGACGACTCCTTACGTG
>CAJXTM010000890.1 GCA_913061385.1 uncultured Rhodopirellula sp.
ACGAGATCAGCCTCGGTCTCGTGGGCTCGGAGATGTGTATAAGAGACAGGGTTCGCGACGAGTCACTGCAAGGTTTGACCATTTATGAGTTTCCAGAGGCAGGCCGACTGCGAATCCATAAAATGGCTGATCGCACAGACGCACAGCCAGGTGAAATCGTAAACTTTTCGATTCGCGTCGAAAACGTTGGTGATGCTGCTGTCGACCGTGTTGTGTTGACTGATAATCTGATTACGCGATTGGAATACGTCCAAGGCAGTGCGACTTGTAGCGCCGGGGCGGAGTTTTTACCAGTCAAAAATGATGGTCAGTCACTTCGCTTGCAGTGGAAACTGACCGATGTTCTTCGCGTCGGCGAGAGTGCAACGATCCGCTTCAAGTGCAAAGTCCGTTAAGATCGCGATCGCACGGTACGTGTGTTTTGGCATGCTCGGCTTGTCGCGGTCACCACCTTGGTTGCGCAGACCGACCGAAGGGTGAAGGTTACAATGTCTTGTAAGTCGCAACCTGCTGACGGCTGTGATGCAAACGCTTTGAACATCTCGCAGAATTCCTCTGGAATTGCGTCGAGATGTGGCTTGTTTCCCGAACTGCAGAAATCTTGCTCGGGCGAGCGTTGTGAGGTTACCATCCTGGCGGTCACTACAAGTGCAGCAGGCTGTAATGGCCATGAAGGGGCCTGCTCGCCCTTGTAACTGTTATCTATCTTGTAACCCACTCTCCACACGTGTCTAAAAACATATCGAATCTCGGCGATGTAAAGGCACTCGAAACCCTCTCTCACGGCACCTTGGAATCCGAGCACTCAGCGGTCGGTAACGAGGAGAGACCGAGGAAAATCATCTTTTTTTTGGTTGTGTCCTTCTCTCTTTTCTTGTTGCTCGCGGCTTGCAGTGTCTTCGGTGGGGGGCTGCTTTTGCCGACGTTTGTCGACAAGACCTGCGGTTCTCAGAAAGAACGGGTGATCCAACAAATGCAGAAGATCGGGGACGCTCTCCGTAGCTATCATCTTTCGCATGGACGCTATCCAGCAACTTATGCGACTGATCAGAGCGGCCAGCCTGCATGCAGTTGGCGGGTGGTGATCACCCCGTTTTTGCCCACAGCACCACCTGTTCGCATCCCTCACTTATCGCAACTCTGGGATTCGCCGGGCAATGCAAAATTGGGGCTTCAGATTCCCAGTGTATTCGTTTCACCGTTGGTGGCCGATCCACCGACCAACACAGAAACGCATGTATTCACGGTCACGCATCCCCAAAACCCCTTTTCTGAACCTAATCGTGAATCGATAGCAAGCTTCCCAACTGTCGCCTTGCCTGATTACGTGATTCGGAAGCATCTTCTCGTTGCATATTTACCTAATCACACTGCACATTGGGCCGCACCGGTAGACATCTCGCTCAAACGACTGCAAGATGAGGTGTCAAACGCGACTTTGGAAAGTCCCGTTATTTTACTTTTCACTGACGGCAGTGTCTTTGCCGTGGAAAATCCATTGGAGCCATTCGTCGTGGAGGGATTTGTCACTGGACGCAGCAAGTCACTTTGACAATCCAAGTGAAGTACCGGGGCGACCGCAATAAAGCACTGAACCGATTGAGCCAATCATGGGATGTAATCTGCCGCAGAGAACGTTTTTCATGAGGAGATGGGGGGCTTTGTTTGTTGTTGCTTGCTTGCTGGTGGCTGGCTGCCGAGAACAGTATCGGCAGGATTTGGATTACTCGTACGGGGTTGAGCAAACATGGCCCATTGATGAATTGCCCGGCGAAGCTTTTGTCCAGTTTGAGTCGGTTTTTTGGGAACCGGATGATACGATTTCTCTGCGTAAATTGATTAAGGACAAAGGGATCGCAAATGGACGAGATGTACTGGAGATTGGAACGGGCACGGGCTTGATTGCGATTCTGTGCTTGGCGAATTCTGCAAAGTCCGTAGTGGCAACTGATATCAATAACGCTGCTGTTGCCAATGCTGCCTATAACGCGGCGATGCTTTGCCCGGACAAATCACTGGATGTTCGTCAGGTTGACGCTAACAGCCCAGGAGCGTTCACGGTGATCAACGAGAATGAAAAATTTGATCTCGTGATTTCCAATCCGCCATGGGAGGACGGTGTCGTGACCAAACCAGCGGATCATGCCTTCTATGATCCTAGTTTTCGGTTAATGGACACACTGCTCGATGGTCTGCCCGGCCATTTGAAACCAGGCGGGCGTTGCCTGTTGGTTTTCGGCAATGTGCAAGCGATCAAGCGTCTGGAATCTGAGTCAGAAAAGCGTGGCTTTGCCGTGAAAGTCCTGGATGATCGCGATCTTGATTCGTTGTCTGATAATTTTCTGCCGGGAATGTTGTTAGAGGTTTGCCCGGTCATGGTTGGGCAAAAGGTGCAGAATGGTGAATTCAAGCCAGCCGACGAAGTGAATCCTGAAGCTGGACCGGTTGAAGCTGGGAAATCTATTCGTGGTGAATCTACTCTGCTTGAGGCCAGTCACGCGGAAGGCGGGGCGTCCACGTAAGATAGCTAGGCAACCATCGACTCACGATTCCAGACGCAACGCAAGTGCCTTCTCCCTAAGGGAAAAACGATGCCATTATCCTGTGTTTTGAGGTGTCATAGGCGATTCTTGGGTTGGTGGTTTACGCGAGGGATGCCTTTGTCCTAGCGACTCTGTGTCTTTCCGAAGTGGGATTGTCTTGGTTGCAGCAAGATCATGACTGAGTACTTGAGTGCGACCTCCTTTTGTGTCCCTGTCGGCTGCCTTTTTCGACGACTTGCGACCGACATTACGGCTGTCTCTTATACACATCTCCGAGCCCACGAGACCGAGGCTGATCT
>CAJXTM010000891.1 GCA_913061385.1 uncultured Rhodopirellula sp.
GAGATCAGCCTCGGTCTCGTGGGCTCGGAGATGTGTATAAGAGACAGGTCCCCTACAGTACCGATGATCTTCTGGAAAAATGGCTTCCGCACGTCTCTGAACTCGTGCCGGATGGCATTGAACTCAAAACCCTACAGATGATCGCAGACAAAGAGAGCGTAGCAGTGCTTCAAAAGGGAGATGCTCAAGGAAAGTATGGCCGGTATGACAACGATTACGTGTGGATCTTTAACTTCAAGGATGGAAAGATTCGGTCAGTTGAAGAGTACAACAGTGATTACCTCGTTGCCGAAAGACTCTATGGCAAAAAGTTCTCGCTAAAGGGTCAATAGGCCGGTATCTCAAGGCGTGTCAGTGAATGAAGTTCGGGTAAAAACCGCATATTCAAGCTGTTTTTGAGGCGGCGGATTTAGGAACCTCACCGGCTGGTGTCCATTGATTACATGGTGTGTCCAAACGTGGGCTCGCGAGAACGCCACAAAGCGGGAGATAAGGGCTTTGTATTTTGCGTTCCTCGGTTTCGAGATTTTTCTACGCTTGATTCCACCACCAGCAAAACGAAATTCGTCAAGATAACCTTGTTTATCTCCATCCAAATCATTTTCGGTCTCTCATCTACAGTGCAAAAGACAATGAATGAATCTCGTGTTGAAGAATTAATGGGACAAATGGTGGGGCACATGACGGGCTCCATGGTGTGCCTGGGGGTATGGCTTGGCGACGAACTCGGACTCTACAAGGTAATGCGTAACCAAGGGCCGCAGTCAGCTGACGAGGTTGCGGTTGCAAGCAGATGCCACCCGCGGCTCGTTCGAGAATGGTTGGATGGTCAGGCTGCGGGTGGTCTTATCGAATTCGACGCTGAAGTCGACCGCTACAGCCTGACGGACGAAGCTGCCGCGGTGCTTGCTGATGAAACTCAACCCACGTTTGTTGCACGAGCGATGAACGCACTTGGTTCGTTCTACATGGATATTGAGAAGGTGAAGACAGCTTTCAAAGGCGACGGGGCGATCGCTTGGGGCGATCACCATCCATGCCTCTTCCGTGGCACCGAATGGTTCTTTCGTCCCGGCTACCGAACATTCCTATGCACGGAATGGATTCCCTCGCTCAATGGGGTCGATGAGAAGTTGAAAGTTGGCGGCCGCGTTGCAGACGTTGGCTGTGGGCACGGCGCATCAATCATTGCGATGGCAAAGCATTATTCGAATGCAACATTTTCTGGTTTTGATTATCACGCTCCTTCGATCGAGACAAGTCGTTTGCGAGCTCGTGATGAAGGGCTAGAAAATCGAACGCGATTTGAGGTTGCTGATGCAAAGAGCTATGAAGGAAATTTTGACTTGATCTGCTTCTTCGACTGTTTGCATGATATGGGTGATCCTGTTGGTATCGCTCGCCATGCACGCGAGCACCTTGCAGATGGAGGATCTGTATTAATGGTCGAGCCATTCGCACTTGATAGCCGTGCAAAAAATATCGCAGAAAATCCGATGGCGACCTTGCTCTACAACGCTTCGACTTGCGTTTGCACGCCGAATTCACTCTCGCAAGAGGTTGGGCTCGGCTTGGGTGCGCAAGCTGGCGAAGAGCGATTGCGGGATGTCTTTCTGGAGGCGGGTTTTTCCAGCTTCGAACGATGCACCGAGACACCCCTCAATCTGGTTTTCCAAGCGAAGTCTTGACTCGTTGATTTTGGCGAACGCAACCCGTTTACGGATACAACTCTTTAACCTTCTAAGGACTAACCATGCTTGATCTCACCACACCCGATGGTACCGGAAAATTCAAAATCACGTCGGTATCGATTGAAAGCCTTGCCTCGACTTACCATTTCGAAGGGCCCGTCGAGGGCTACGGCCTCGCCACAGGCAGCGCGACACTGACACCCTATGACGCTGATGAATCACGCGGTGCGATTCAGGGAGAAGCTCGAGTGCTGGGGAATGATGGGACCCTTGTAAAAACGCCGATCCGCGGCACATTCCGACGCGAAGTTACGATAATCGAAGCGTATTTTACAGACTCCTGCAGCAACGGCGACATGAACTTCGTCAAATGGACAATCGATTTGATTGCACGTACAGCGAAGATTAGTTACTGGTCGTTGATTTGAGCGATGCGCGTCGGGTTACCGAATGATTTGCCTGCGATAGCCAGCTTTCACTGTCATTGGATTTGGTTTGTATTTTCATTTTCCAAGATTGAATCTTGAGCAACTTTTAAGGAGCGATCGGTATGTCTGATGGTACGAATCCATTCGTCTTGCTGGCAAGAATCACCGTCAAGGAAGGGAAACTCGAAGAATACCTCGCCATCGCTTCCGAGGTCGACAAAGCCGTTGAGTCGACAGAGGAGGGAATGCTCCTTCATAATCTGGATCTGGATCCCAATGATCCTCACAGGCTTGTTTGGACAGAAGTCTATCGCCGGAGTGAAGATTTTTTGATCCATGCTGATAATCCACCAGTTTTGGAGTATGTCAGTCAACATCAGGAATTAGCGGTCGAATTCACAGTTGAGATTTATGGGAATGTTTCTCAGGCTGTGATAGAAAAGATTGCTAGTTTGGAAATTCCCTGCAAGCATTTTGAAACGAGTGCCGTAGGGTATGTTCGCTCTGAGCGGTTTCGCTAAATTAACTTGACTTGTAAGCTATTGCACAATCAACGTGGCGAGGAACGATTTCTTGGGTTAGATCAGACGCTTACCTAATTCACGGTAGCAACTGAATGGCTCACTGAGTGTCGGTTACTCGATCAGATCGTCATGTGGTACGCGGTAGAATGACTGTCTCTTATACACATCTGACGCTGCCGACGACTCCTTACGTGTAGAT
>CAJXTM010000892.1 GCA_913061385.1 uncultured Rhodopirellula sp.
ACGAGATCAGCCTCGGTCTCGTGGGCTCGGAGATGTGTATAAGAGACAGGCTACTGGCGGATCGCTGTGAGGTGACTGAGTATTGCATGATGTTGACGAGCGAACAGATTTCCTGCGTGCTGGTCACCATTCACGTTGCTCTTGGTGATGTCCCCGGATTGCTTTCGGTGGATTCAATCTACCGTTCGATCAGGTTGGCCGCGGAAGCGATGGGCAGGCGTCATGGACGCGCTGCTCGCGTCGCTGTGTGTGGTTTGAATCCACACGCTGGTGAAGGTGGGATGTTCAGCCATGCTGAGGAAGAGGAGTTGATCACGCCGGCAATCTTGCGAGCACGCAAGTTGGGCATCGAGGTGGTTGGGCCACTGCCACCTGATACCGCGTTTACCCCCTCGATTCGCAAGCAAACGGATGTCTATGTTTGCATGTACCACGATCAGGGGCTGATCCCGCTCAAGGCCTTGGCGTTTGATGAGGCCGTCAATGTGACGCTGGGTTTGCCGATCGTGCGGACGAGCGTTGATCATGGCACTGCCTTGGATCTGGCTTGGACTGGAAGAGCAAACCATCAAAGTATGCTCGCCGCGATACACTTGGCGATCGATCTGACAGATGACTGAAGTTCGCACAGATTCAAACGATAGTGAGACGCCCGAAGATGGCAGCGATGTCTCCGTAGACCCTGCTTTTTCAGGGCAAGCGAAATCAGACGCTCCGGAATTACGTCTTCAGTCACCAAGCCATTTGATGTCAGCCTCTGGCGGAGTAGGGAATGACGGTGACGGGGGTGAACGGCAAGATTCGTTGGTGTCTCAAGGTTGGCGTTGGGGTGTCGAGATTGCGTTGCTGCTAACCTTGTTCTTCGTTTACGCCGGCGACAGTGCCCCGATGGTCAATGAAGCGCACTATCTGGTCAAGGCAAAAAACTATTGGAATCCTGAGTGGTGCAAACAGGATATGTTCGTCGCTTCGGCTAAAGCGCATACGACATTTTATGTCTTGTTCGGTTGGCCAACAAAGTATTTGACGCTTGCGCAAACCGCATGGCTGGGCCGGCTAGTAGGTTGGTTGCTGTTAGCAATTGGTTTGCAGCGATTGTCGTGGGTTGTATTCAGACGCCCTTTTTTTTCTTTAGCAATAGCAGTGCTTTGGATTGCTGGAATCGAGTACGGCAATCTTGCGGGCGAATGGGTAGTGGGTGGCATTGAGGCAAAAGTTCCCGCTTACGGATTGATTCTTCTGGCATTGTCGAATCTCGTCCAGAGACGGTGGAACTGGGGTTGGGTTCTGCTCGGGGCAGCCGCGGCGTTTCATGTACTCTCAGGTGGTTGGGCGGTTGTGGCGGCGATCGGGTGCTGGATCGCTACTGAGCGAAAGCGGCCTGATGGTTGCAAGTTACTCACGCCGGCTCTGTTTTTCGGAGGTGTGATCTCGTTGTTGGGGCTGGTTCCCGCATTGGCGATGTCGTTGGGATCAGATGCCGAGCAGGCATCGATGGCGGCTAGAATCTATTCGTACTACCGCCTCAAGCATCACTTGTTACCTGCTGACTTTTTCCTGTCATGGTATATCAGGTTTGCTGTGTTGGTTGTCGTGATGGCGTGTGGCTTAGTCGTGTATGGCAAGCGTGAAGAGCGGATCAGGATTCTGGGCTGGTTTGCTGCAACAACGCTTGTGATTTCTGCTATCGGGTTGCTGGTAGGGTTGCTGCCTCCCTACGCTCCGAATCTCGCCGCAAAGCTGTTGCGCTATTACTGGTTTCGTCTGGGTGATGCCATGGTGCCTTTGATGGTAGCGGTGCTGATCGGGCGGATGGTGCTGGATCATCGAAAGGCACCCCAGGCCGTGGGGATCGCGGTGTTGCTGCTCGCGATTGCGTTGTGCGGTGTCTCTTCGTTTCGCTCGGCTCGTCGTGTGGTTCCGCCCTCGGTCAGCAACCATCTTCTGGGACTCGATGCTGATGCCTCAGCCAAGGTTCAGCAGCAGGTTTATCGTGACTGGTTGGCTGTCTGTCGGTGGGCACGCCAGTCGTCAGATGATCAGGAGGTCTTTCTGACTCCCCGGAATCAGCAAACCTTTAAATGGTTTACTGGGCGAGCTGAAGTGGTGAACTGGAAAGATGTTCCTCAGAATCCGTCCGCCTTGCTCGAATGGTACGAGCGGTTTCAGGAAGTGTATCCCAACAGGATTGGAAATCGCCGAACGGGAAATAGGGTCTCGATCCGATATCCCACTTTGCTCGAATTCCGACAGAAGTACGGAGTGCGTTATATGGTCGTGGATCGAAGGGTTACCGGCAATAACCTGCCATTGCTTCGCATTTATCCGATTGGACCTGAAATCAACCAAACTTACGCGGTGTACGAATTGCCGTATCCACCAAGTGTGACGCGTTGATCGAGAAAGCGTTGATCGAGAAAGCGTTGATGCTGCTCGATTTAGCCGGGCTTCGCGTTTTCAGCGCTGCCTTCGGTGTGCAATATCTGGTGGCCAAACTAACGGCGGCGAAAATATCGGCATCGTGTTGAAACCAGAAGCTCGGCTGTTTAGCGAATGAACGATGGCGGCGGTTCGCTGGGCAAGCGGCGAACATTAATGTCATCAAGGCTCTTTAAACGCAGCTTTTTCTCTTCTTCGCTCGCCGGGAAATCGTCCAGAGATTGATTCTTTAGCTCTTCCGGTGTCAAAGCCGGGGCCGCCGGGTCAGTATCTTCGCTTGGGTCACCAGAGTCGTTTTCTGGGTCAAACATGCCTTCGGTTCGAATGCCCTGTTGTTGGCGTTCCTGTGCATCTGTCTCTTATACACATCTCCGAGCCCACGAGACCGAGGCTGATCT
>CAJXTM010000893.1 GCA_913061385.1 uncultured Rhodopirellula sp.
GTCGTCGGCAGCGTCAGATGTGTATAAGAGACAGGTTGCAGCGTGCGGAACTTGCGCTCGATCGCGATGATGTGAAAGCGGCCAAAGCTGATTTTCGGGCCGCGCTAAAGGTAGCCCCCCAAATCATCAATGTCGAAGCCACGATTGCACTCAGATCACGCATCGCTCTTCAGGAGAATCGACTTGCCGACGCGATCAACGACGCACAACTGCTGCTGAATGCGAGACCCGACGACATCTTCAGGCGACTCCGACTGGGAACGCTTTACTCTCTGGACAACCGCCCAAGAAAAGCGATTGACATCTACTCGTCTGTCCTGCAAGAAGACCCGAAAAACGCTGCTGTTCTGCGAACGCGTGGCGATGCATTGCTGAGCGTGGGCGATCACTCAGCGGCAGTAGACGATTACGAGAGGGCGATCGAATCCCTCGGGAACTCCGAAACAGATGCTGATGAACGAACCAAGGCAGAGGCTGCGGGCATCAATAACAACTTGGCGTGGGTTTTGGCCACCTCCCCAACCGAATCAGTACGCGATGGCAAAAAAGCAGAGAAATACGCCATCCAGGCAGCAAAGTTAAGCGATTACGCTGAGGCCCATATCCTCAGCACACTCGCGGCAGCTTACGCCGAAAACGGCAATTTTAAAGAAGCTGTCAAATGGAGCAAGAAAGCAGTTGAGCTAGGCGAAAAAGAAGATCACGAACAGATCGAGCAACTTGAAGCCGAGCTGAAAAGCTACGAAGACAAAAAGCCGTGGCGGGAAAAGCAGGAAACCGAGGAAAATGCGGTCCCCATTCTTTCAGCCGAAGATCTTATCGACACTTGAGTTGCCCACCCGGAACTGACGCAACCCGTGTCAAAAACTGCCTCCGTGGGTGGAAAACCCATACGGAGGTGGTTTTCAAGTTATCGAAAGATGCTCTCCAGCAAGAACACTTCAGGACCTAATCCCGTCGGCATCTCGTCCTTGGCTTCGCTCGTTGAATCAAGTCCAATTTGCCCACCTGCACCATGTGGACGTTCTTCGGCAGGCGTCATCACAGCTGATTTTGCTGATCCCATGAGAATCGATCAGTGAGGGCCTCGCCAAATTTTTTAACTCTGGTATCCTCCCAGAAGTTGCGTTTGAATTCTGTTCCCCCAGCCTAGTGAATTCTGAATCGACATGCGTCCCGCGAAGCTTGCCCTCGAAGACGGTTCAATCTTTCCCGGTTACTCATTTGGTGCTGACGGAGAGGTGACTGGCGAAGTCGTTTTTAACACCGCCATGACGGGTTATCAGGAGATCCTGACGGACCCGAGTTACCGCGGTCAGATCGTCACCATGACGTACCCCCAAATCGGTAATTACGGTGTCAACTCTGTTGACGTCGAAAATGCAAAACCATCACTCTCGGGCTTCATCGTCCGTGAGGAAAGCCGCCTTTTCAGCAACTACCGAGCGGAGGGCGACCTTAGTGAGTACCTGAAGCAGCACAATCTGTTAGGACTTGCTGGAATCGACACACGCTCCTTGGTACGACGGATTCGCACCGCCGGAGCCATGCGGGGCATAATCTCAACCATCGACTTGGATGAAGCAAGTCTTGTCGAAAAGGCCAGAGCAGCACCTGGACTGGTCGGAAGAGACCTTGTCCAGGAAGTTATGTCAAAAGAGATCGTTTCGTGGGAAGAAAAGCTCGATGAGTGGACAGCAGCCGAAATTGGCACACAGGCCGACGCTAACCCGACCGGTAAACACGTCGTTTGCATCGACTTTGGAATGAAGTGGAACATCCCCCGACACTTCGCTTCTCGGGGTAACCGCGTCACAATCGTGCCCGGCACGACCCCTGCAGACCAAATCCTAGGCCTGCAACCCGATGGAATTTTCCTTTCGAATGGCCCTGGCGATCCCGAACCGCTGACCTACGCTCACGCAACCATCGCCGAACTGCTGGGCCGAACGCCAGTCTTTGGCATCTGCTTGGGTCACCAACTACTTTCCCTTGCATGCGGTGCAAAAACCTTCAAACTCAAGTTCGGGCACCGCGGAGTGAACCAACCAGTACTGGACCTGGAGACGGGGAAAGTTGAAATCACTACCCAAAATCACGGTTTCGCAGTCGAAGATAAGTCACTTCCAGATTGCCTTGAGGTCACACATCGCAATCTGAACGATGACACAATTGCTGGCATCCGCCATCGCGACCAACAGGCGTTTGGAGTGCAATACCACCCCGAAGCGGCTTCGGGTCCACACGATAGCCACTACCTGTTTGAGCGTTTTCAAGAACAATTCGCTCCAGTCGCCAGCTAATCAGTCTTCAGCAACCTGCTCGACAGCTTAGCCAAAGCTGCCCATCGACAGCGAGCATTAGGCCTTCAAAATTCACTGAAGCCTTGGCCGCTGCAGCCATCGTCAGTCGAAATTACAAACCGTTGACCGGCAGCTAGTGAGTGGCCACTTTATAGAAGACACTTCTTCACAGATCACACGGTTCTTGCAACTGCCGCTAGAGCTGTGCAAACTTCAGCGTCGCGACACTTTACGCAGAGAAACGCCCCGCTGATCAGCCACCCAACTGATCACTTCCTGCTAACCCATGGATTCCTGGTATCAGTGACTTTGACTTCGGTCTCAATGAATTTGGTAATCGCTGGAATGACGGCAGGAATATCTTTGACGAGAGATGCGTTACTTAGCGCGGTGTTGTAACGCTTGTATTCAAATCCTTTGGCAGAGCTTCCACGCTGCATTTTTTTCTTCGCCAATTCGATGCGTTTGGCAATCCGATCAGCATCGTCAGCATCCGGACTATCTACGCCCTGTCTCTTATACACATCTGACG
>CAJXTM010000894.1 GCA_913061385.1 uncultured Rhodopirellula sp.
ATTCATCCCGCCGCGCCAGAAGAATTGCGTCGTGGCGCTACATTGCAACTCGCAATCATGAATCAGGATCAGATGCTGATTCCCGGCAGAATCACACTCACAAGTCGGGCCGGAACCTTGCTGCCTATCAGTACAAAATCCGGAAACGGATTGGCGATTCGCGAAGGTGTGGTTTACACGGCAAGCGGTCAAGCCAATCTCACGCTCGCTCCAGGAGAGTACAAAATCACAGCAGGCCGGGGATTTGAATACTCAATTGCATCCGCATTGATCAACATCGCCGCGGGCGAGACGGCTAAACGCACACTCATTCTTGAACGCCAAGTTGAGACCGAAAACTGGATCGCCTGTGATACCCACGTTCACACATTCACCCACTCGGGTCACGGCGACTGCACGATCGAAGAACGCATGGCAACATTGGCCGGAGAGGGAATCGAATTACCGATTGCCACCGATCACAACAAACAGATTGACTACCGCCCCATTGCGAAAGCCGCTGGCGTCACAAGCCATTTCACACCAGTAATCGGGAATGAAGTTACGACCAAACATGGCCACTTCAATGTTTTCCCGGCAATCGCCGGCGGCCGCACCCCTGATCACAACGAACTCGAATGGGGAAAACTGTTTGCGGATATCTATTCAACACCCAACGTTCGCGTTGCGATCCTGAATCACGCCCGCGACGTGCATTCCAGCTTCCGTCCTTTTTCCCCACGGCACCACTTGAGCCTGACAGGTGACAACCTTGATGACTGGCCACAGAATTTCAATGCTATGGAATTAATCAACTCCGGTGCCGTGCAAACAGACACAATGGAGCTATTCACTGACTGGTGCGGACTGATCAACCACGGATTGCGGGTCACTCCCGTCGGTTGCAGTGACTCACACGATGTTTCTCGATACATCGTTGGACAAGCCAGAACGTACATCCAAGCAGATGATGGCGACCCTGGTTCGATCAACGCCGACGCGGCCTTGGATGCATTTCTGAAAGGTCGCGTGATCGTCAGCTATGGACTGCTAGTGAAACTAGAAGTCAAGGCCAGCACCGATGCAG
Source organism: uncultured Rhodopirellula sp. (assembly GCA_913061385.1). GTDB lineage: Bacteria > Planctomycetota > Planctomycetia > Pirellulales > Pirellulaceae > Rubripirellula. The sequence goes on from CAJXTM010000894.1 coordinate 1,067, forward strand.
AAAAACTAAATGGACCGGGCGACCTCCTCAGCGTCAAGCCGAACCCCGCTGACAAACAATCGACCATGCTCGATATCACCGCCAGAGTTCTGGCACCCCACTGGTCACGCCCCCGCGATGTTCAACTGTTCATCAACGGAGAGCCAAAGTTCACCGCTGAGATCAATCCAAAAAGCCGAAAAGACAAACCGTTTAAGACCACAGTCAAGTGGCAAGTTCCAGTCGCAGACCTACCGCATGATGCATGGCTGACCGCTGTCGCTACGGGCGAGGGGATCCAATCGTTACATTGGCCAACGGCCAAACCTTACCAACCCGACTCTCCCATCTTCGAGTCACAAACGTTCAGCTGCACCGGACCGATCTGGCTGGATACTGACGGTGATGGAAAATACAGCTCACCACGAGATTACGCCACGCAATTGATTTCCAGCACCCCACTGAACCCTAAAAGCGGCACACCTGACCTTCGTGTTCTCGCGAAATCGTTGGCTAAACACGACTCCGCGGTCGTAAACCAAGTCCTCGCCTTGTTGCTGCAAAAGAAAATCGAGCCCGCGCAGCTCATTACCGCGGGAATCGGAAAACGAGGCAAGCAATTCCAACAGCAATGGCGTCAAACCATCCAGGCCAAGGTCGAACAGCGAGAGTAGCACAGAAAGCCTGCAAAACAGGAATCACCCAACCATTCCGCACCAAGCAGATGCTACAAAACCCGTCTTGCCGGACTGTGACCAAAACGAAAAGCAGCCGTCTTTGAGTCACCGAACAGCCTGTTCCATTAGCTGAGACGACAAACGTGGAAAACCGCATCCGCTTTTCTTTTGTTTTCAACGCAAACAATACTTTTTTATCGATCTTTCTTTATTAGTGTGAGGTACGAACAGTAAAGTTTGTATTTGAACGTGCCCTTTGCCGAATATGCCCGCCAAAACGTTCAACTCAATGATCCGCCTAACCGTCTTCCACCTGATTCGCCTGCCTTTGACAGCGGCAACGAGCCGGAGAGAAATCATGACGACCCAAGAATGCGATTCCCGAGACCGGCGCATCGTGGAAAACATTCGCACAATGCTTCAAGCCAATCCCATGCTCCGTCAGTACGCATCGTTGCTCGAAGTATCGATCGAACATTCGGCAATCGTCGTGAGAGGCAACTTGCCGACTGACGCAATAAATGCGGAACTGATTCCGGTGATCCGTCAAGCGGGAGTTCTGAGCCAAGTGAATAATTGCGTCTTGGTTACCGACTGAGTCTGAGCCAGAATTCAAGCCATCCCAAGAGCGAATCCCAAGGCATTCGCCGCAGACTAGATGTGACTGCAATCTAAAAGTGACTGCAATCTGAACATTACTGCGACATGGCAATCAGCAGCACGATCAGAGCCAGCAACCCCGCAACAACGCAGGTAACGAGTGCGATTTTCGCTTGTGAATAGGGCGCGTTCCCCATTAGCAACTTCTTGTCCTGACCGCTGATCACAAGACGGTACAACTGCCCTTTGTAGCGATAAGCCATGACATACGCAGGAAATGATAAACGCTGAGTTACAAGATTTTGCAGGACCAGAGAAACTTGCAATTTCCTGAACTTACTACCGGGTATTTCACTCTGCTGCACACGCTGTCGAGCCATTTGATCTAAAGCTTGGGCAACTTGCTTACGAGCTTGAGATCGCTGCACATCAAACCGTTCGACAGTGGCGTTATCAGCACCTGTCTCTTATACACATCTGACGCTGCCGACGACTCCTTACGTGTAG
>CAJXTM010000895.1 GCA_913061385.1 uncultured Rhodopirellula sp.
GAGTGGAATCCCCGTTCTAGGGCGGGTAAACGGTTGCCAATTGACTAAATCCGTACGTCAAGTGTCCGCTCGTAATTCTACAGGCGGTTTGCCGCAAACACAGAGATGGGTGCGGTCAGTTGAAGCGGTTGTCTCAACCGCACTTCCTGCGTTGCAGTAGAATCTGCCATGTCGTTTAGTCGCGACACGCGGTCAGCGTCAGCTAGATTTGACTACTGCTTTTGAGCACAGGTACAATCAAAGCCAAGACAACTCCGAGTACCAGCAGAGCCATGATCAGCAGCATCACCGGTTCAAGCAGTCGCACAAAGAGGTCGAGCCGACGGAAGGTAACCTTTTCAAGCGAGTCGGCGATTTCTGGCAGTACGGTATCCAGTGAGTTACTCTCTTCTCCCACGCTGATCATTTCGACAACGGACGCCGGAAAGTGTCCGCTCGCCCGGAGCGGTGTAGCCAAGCTTTCACCACTTCGGATATTCTCCGTGGCGTCGCTGACGGACTCCTGTAACAAGCGGTTTCCAGCGGCAGTTCCGGCAATGTCAAGCGACTGCAAGATCGGGACGCCGTTGTTGAGGAGAGTACCCAGGACTCTGCAGAATCTGGCTACAGCAAGATTCATCAGAATCTCCCCAAGCACAGGAATCTTCAGTTTGAATCTGTCTACGAGGTCTTTGCCGGATTCTGTACGTATCTTGGCTCGAACGGCGAAGGCCGCAACAACAATCGCGACTAAGACGACCCAGCCATAATTTTGCAAAAAGGTGCTGGTTGCCAGCAGGGCCTCGGTTGCGCTCGGCATTTCGCCCTTCTTGCGCAAGCGATCAAACATCGGGTCGAATTTTGGAACAAAGAACACGAGCAGAGTTGTAAGTACAACGCTGCCTACCGAAAAGAGAAAGATGGGGTAAGCCATCGCGCTAATCGTTCGACCTTTCAGGTCTTCCTGCATTTCAGTGAATTTGCCAACTCGATCGAGTGCATCTTCCAGGAAACCACCTTCGGTTCCAGCACGGACCATGTTGCATCCCATCTCGTTGAAAACTTTGGGATAGCGTGCCATGGCGTCTCCGATGCTCTCGCCTTCCTCAACCCGAGCTCGGATATCACCAATGACTTCGTTAAGAGTTGCGTTGCTTGTTTGATCTGCCATCACCGTGAGTGAGCGGATCATTGGTACGCCGGCGCGCAGCAGTGCTGCCAATTGCGAGTAAAACATCGCCATTGCTTGAGGCTTGACTCGCCTTCGCCCGAAAATTGCCTGCGGTGCACCAGTACCCGCTTTGACTTCGACCGGGAACAGTGACTTCTCCGATAGCAGGGCAGCGACATCTCTCTCAGCATTCGCTTCGACAGTGCCCGTTACTTGCTTGCCCGACATGTCTCGGGCTGTGTATGCGAACATCGGCATGTCTAGAGAGCCTCACCCTTGGTCACGCGAAGTACTTCATCCACCGAGGTCTCCCCAGCTACTACCTTGTCCCAAGCATCCATCCGGAGTGTTCGCATGCCTGCTTTGACAGATTCTTTTCGTATTTCCCAACTGCTCTTGCGATCCAACGCGAGTTGACGGATCTCGTCGTTTGCGACAAGTAGCTCGTAGATACCCATTCGTCCTACAAAGCCGACGTTCCGGCATTCGCGGCAACCGACACTTCGGTAAATGGGTTGCTCCCCAAGTTTGTCCCAGGGAAAGTCCTTCGGCGCGTCTTGGCTGGTAGGGGTGAATGGTTCTTTGCAACTGGTGCACAAGCGTCGAAGCAGACGCTGCGCCAGCACTGCTTCGACTGTTCCAGCTACCAGAAATGGTTCGACACCCATATCGCTCATCCGAGTGAAGGCACCCGCTGCATCATTTGTGTGCAAGGTGCTGAAAACCAAGTGACCAGTGAGGGATGCTTGAATCGCATTCTCAGCAGTTTCAAGGTCACGAATTTCACCCACAAGCACGATGTCAGGGTCATGCCGCAAGATGCTTCGAAGTGATGCGGCGAAGGTCAAGCCAATCTTGGAATGAACTTGAATCTGATTGATCCCATCGAGTTGATACTCAACTGGATCTTCCGTCGTGATGATCTTGGTTTTAGGGCTCTTGATCTGTAGCAGGCTGCTGTAGAGGGTGGTCGTCTTACCCGAACCCGTTGGCCCAGTGACAAGCACGATACCGTGTGGATATTTGATGATCTCGCTGAACGTATCGTAGATTTCCGACGACATGCCAAGCTGTCCGAGGTCGAACACCATCGATGATTTGTCGAGGATACGCATCACCATGCCCTCACCGTGAATCATGGGGATCACACTCAGGCGGATGTCGACTTCACGACCGTGAACACGCAGCTTTATACGCCCATCCTGCGGTAGCCGTTTCTCTGCGATGTTCAATCTCGCCATGATTTTCAGGCGGCTGATGATGGCTGCCTGGAATCGATTGATTTCCGGGGGTGTCGGCTGTAGGTGCAGGATGCCGTCGATCCTGTATCGAATTGACAGTCCGCTGGATTGCGTCTCGATGTGAACGTCACTGGCACGCGTCTGAATAGCTTCCAACAGGATCTCGTTGACAAGCCGCACCACCGATGCTTCCTGAGCCATCTCGCTCAGTTCGCTGCCATCGGTTTCGATCCCCTCAAGAAGTTCGACCTCCTCTTCGCTTTTGGCGGCCATCAGCCCTTCGACTGTTTCGCTACCAACGCCGAGATTTCGATTCATCAACCGCGCAATTTCTGCACGCTCGGCTACGACAGGAATGATGTTCTTGCCTGTTGCTGCACTTGCTTCATCCTGTCTCTTATACACATCTGACGCTGCCGACGACTCCTTAC
>CAJXTM010000896.1 GCA_913061385.1 uncultured Rhodopirellula sp.
AGCCCGGATATGACAGAAATGTTCTCGCGGTATGGATTCAACGCAGTTTGGCTGGTTCTGAATTCGTAATTCTTTCCATTTCCTTTGGGAAACCAGTACCAATCCTCGTGCTGCGGATCTTTTTCTGGTGGAAGACTCACTCCATTCGGAAAAAAGATAAAAGCTGCCCGTTTTGGCAAATTCTCTAGTGCTTTTTCTTCTCGCCCCACGGCCATCGCATTCATGAACGGGAGAGCAAACGAGACACCCGTGCCCCGCAAAAATGTTCGACGCTTTAGATGCCATGTTTTTACTGCCACTGCGTTAATATCCTTGGTGGAATTGTTCGCTTTGAACAATTGCTCGAATCATGACGGGTACAGAATAATTGCTTGCTTCCAAACGATCCATTAGCTGTTTCACCAGCTCTTTATCATGGTAGTCGATGTCTCGTGACAACGCATAAGCCAAAAGCTTTTCCGCAAGACCTTCAGAAAAATCGTGTTTTCGATGTTGAATGAGATACTCTTTGAGTTCTCCAACACCATCAATCGTTGTTTTGTCTGGCAACGTCGATTCGCGGTGAATGGCAGTAAATTCCCGATTAAAGCTCGGCTTTTTCGCCTTCTTTGAACCGTTACTTGCCTTGGAAACGACCAGCACCTTCTCGCGCCAAGCACCACTAGCGTCGTAGTTCTCAAACGGGATACCCCACGGGTCAATTTTTTGATGACAACTCTTGCAAGCCGCCTTGTTGCGGTGGGAAAATAGTTTTTCGTTGAGGGTGAGTTTGCCGAAATCGGGAATACTTTCGTCCAAGGGAGGTACATTCTTGGGCGGGTCTGGCGGTGCGTCATTAAGAATGACCTTCGCGAGCCAGACACCCCGCAGGATGGCGTGTGAGTTCATTCCGTCTGAGTTACCGACGAGAAATGTTCCCTGCGTTAGCAACCCGCCGCGATTCGCATTTTTGTCCACCGCAATTTTCTTGAAATCTGTTCCTCTGACACCCTTGATGTTATAAAACGCAGCCAGTGACTGATTCACAAAAATATGATCAGCATCCAAGAGATCAATCGCGGGAGAACCATTTCGAAATACATCGTTAACCGACTCGATCGTTTCCCAACGCATTAGTTCCTTCAAGGGATCCTTGAACTTGGGATAGTAGCTTCTGTCTACCGCGACATTAAAAAGTTTCGAGGTCTCAAGCCATTGGTCGGTGAAATGTTCAACCCATCTTCTTGATTTTTCATCGCTGAGCATACGTTCCACATGTGACGTAAGGATGGCGGGTCTCGTCAATTCACCCGCCGACGCCGAGGCCAGCAATGCCTGATCTGGCACCGAGCACCACAAAAAGAATGCCAACCTCTCGGCTAATTTGTAGTTCCGCTTGTCTTTGTCAGACAACTCGCCGGGAATGCCGAGGTAAAAGAAACTGGGTGAACAAAGTATTTCCTTGTAGGTACTCAACAGAGCAGTGATCGCATTTTCATTCTGATTGTGCGTTTGATAGACCCCGTAGTACTTTTGGAGATCTGAATTGCTTGGTGATCGACGAAACGATTTCTGGATAAATCCGTAAATGCTCTGACGTATGTGATCTGCAATGTCCGAATCGGAAATATCTGCTGGTAACAGTGTCGATGTCAGTTCTGTGTTGACGTTTCCCTTGTAGTCAAATGCTTCCAGATAAATCGGCTGCGGACTTCGATTAGTAATGCGAATGAAAAACGGGCGATCCAATGCACGTGTCATCTCTGCAGGTAGTGTCTCCGGATAGGATTTCAGTGTGTAAGTGCGTAATTCATTACTCTTGTCAATATCGATGATTCCAAGCACCGTTGTTTTCTGTCGCGGGTCGACTTCTGAGTGAGTGAAACCGATGGCGACTTGTAGCTGTGCAGCTTTCTCTGCTTTCGCGGACAGGAAAGTTTGGAACATGTATTTGGAAATGGAGCGAAGTGACAGATCAATGTATCCACCTTGATTAATAAACACCCCTTTGCCAGCACGTTCTACTTTGTCCACGGGTGGTTTGTTTTTGCGACCTTCGGACGCAAAAGTCACGGCGGGGTCGGTATCTAGGTTCTCGATATCAACGTTCTCGGTATGTGGCTCAAACGCCGCAATCCGCTTCATTTTCTGGATGACCGACAGAATAACGTCCAAGTACGATTCGAGATGCGGACCACTGATCATGAGCAATCGCGAACTGTTTTTTAGTCCGGTTTCTTCGCTCGTGCCCTCTTCGGGAAGCGAGTTGACTTCCTCTGCTGCTGAAATTTGAAGCAAATCTTCGAGTGCATATTGCAGCTCATATCGAGTCAAGCGTCGCACGCTGCCCTGCTTGTTTGGATTCCCAGACTGTTTCAGCTTTTTAAATTCTGTATCCAACCAGAGAGTAATAGCCGAGCGTTCATCATCCGTGGGTTGCGGGTGATCTTCAGGAGGCATTTCACCGGAGTTGAAAGCTTCTCGAACGTCTTCCCATTTTCCAAAGTGTTCGCCAGAAATCATATTTGGATCGATGTTGTCGAGCCGTATCTTGCCTGCGAAATCCTGTCGGCCGTGGCATTCCACGCAGTACCTCTGAAGCAGCGGTTTGATCTGCCGATGAAACGTAATCAAGTCAGGTTGAAGATCACCGTTTGCGAAGCTTGGCATGCATGCCAGCAAAATTCCTCCAACAACAAACGTTAATGGTTGCACCTTTGAACTGGAGATTCTTTGAATCATGTTATCAATTACACATCAGTGGGATTATTGTTCTTTGCAGCGGCATTCCATACCTGTCTCTTATACACATCTCCGAGCCCACGAGACCGAGGCTGATCT
>CAJXTM010000897.1 GCA_913061385.1 uncultured Rhodopirellula sp.
GAGATCAGCCTCGGTCTCGTGGGCTCGGAGATGTGTATAAGAGACAGGTCTCTAAACTGCGTTTGGTTGTAGAAAATTGTTCACGGGGAACAAATCCAATGGTCACTCTGTTTTTGTTCGACATTTGACAAACCTGACAACAAGCCGCGAAAGAAAATGAGATGCGGGAATTCGCCGCATCCAATCACGACATTGCAAATAACGAATCACGCAGTTGGGTGTCAAATCCATTCAGGCCCATAAATATTCTTAAAATACGATTGACACTGAGGTTCGTTACTGGCTAGGTAACTCCCAACGTTTACTCCGGCAGCTATTGCGGGTCAAAGAGCCCTCTTTATCAGTGCCGGAGGGGCACGCCCCCCCCCCAGTCCGCTACAGCAAAACCCGCCTTGGTAGCAATGAGCAAAAGTCCCGCACCCACTGCATCGATTATCGTTTCATCCTGCGAACGAAGGGGGCATCTAGAGCGGTGCCTCCTGTCTCTGGCCAATCAGAAGTTACGCGAGAACAATGCGTTTGAGGTAATTGTTGCGGATGACGGTTCGCGGGATGGCACGCACGAGATGGTGAGAGCATTGGCAGGACGGGTGTCTTATCAATTATCGCTTGTGACTCAAGAGAATGAAGGGTTTCGCAAGTCGCGTATCGTGAACAAAGCGATCAGCTTAGCACGTGGAAGCTACGTGCTTCTGACAGATGGTGATTGCATATTTCCAGCGGATCATGTGGAAAAACAGCTGAAATACAGACAGCGGAACACGGCTTGGGTAAGTGACTGCATCCGTTTAGACGAGGAGCTTTCAGGCAAGATCACTCGCTGGTCGATAGCTGACGGTACTTGGATTCAGTCTGTTCCCAAGCAACTGCCGAGTTCTCAGGGTACGCGTTACTTGAAAGATCGATTATATCAATTCATCTCTCACCGAGAAAAACCAAAGTTGGTCGGAAACAATGTTGGTGTCTGGCTAGCCGACTTGGAGAAGATCAATGGATTAGACGAATCTTTTGTAGGTTGGGGGTGTGAGGATGACGATCTTGGACTTCGTCTTCGTGCAGCAGGTGTCAAAGTCAAGACCAACATGTGGCAAACCTTCGGGTACCACCTTTGGCATCCTGTCGACGCAACTACACCTGCAACTTGGCGTGAGGGAGACAATATTTCCTACTACCAACGTGAAATCGTGTTGACGCGATGCCTGAATGGGGTCGTTAGAACGCAGTTGTCAGACTTGAATTTTCGTGTGACTTCTGCCGCAAAGCACGAAGCGTTGTCCAGTTTGCTCCAGCAATCTTTTACGCGCAAGTCACCGACTGACATCGATATTGAGATCACGCTCGGCGACTGTGAGACCAAAGCAAACCGGGACGCTGAGAAAAGGGTGCAGGTAAACTTTCCCGATGAATCGAATGCAGAGCAAGCATACCCACCACACCTTGTTTTAACACTTCCGAAATTTCAAGACACCATCGCTACATGGGGGCACTCGAAGCCTGCGTTAGCAACTGAACGCACATCCGCATTGCGGGAATCTCAGTGTTTTTGGTTGGTTAACAAGATGAAAGAAGCGATCTTGGGAATCGGTTTTGTGGAGCAGCAAGCTAGCCAACGAAGCAGCGGTGGTTTCAAATCTCGAGTCGCGTAGCGTGGTTTGCCTTTGGTCTCACCGTTCTTGCAGTATCGTCGTTCTTCAGATAGTTCACGCCTCGAAGCAGCTGGATGTTTAGACGTGGACTAGGAATTTTCTCTGCAAGCAAGAGCTTGCGAATAGTTGCAATCAAATGGTGTCTTGTATTGCGCTGTGAGGGCGATGTTAGTGAGGCATTCTGCTGATAAGCCTCGTGCGGACTGCCAGTCATGCTGATGATGAGCAGTAGACTCTTCATGTACGACAGTCCAATACTTTGGTTCTCTTCTGCGTTCGTGGTGGAGTGGTGTGCTTTGCGAGTTGATTACGCTTGAGTCGCATCCAGAATACCGGCACCGTCGATCGGTGAGTGAAAGCTGAAATGGGCTCGTTGTTATTAAGCTGCGCAAAACGCGTTTAGTCTCTTTTGTGTTTAAAAACGGTTTTTTAACAAGGCTGGTTGAGTTCCTCTGGATTTACAACTGAGCCGTGCGAGCCAGTAGAAGTTCTGCGGAATCGTTTTTCCCGGTGTTGTTTCATAACCTCACGTGATTTGTCGTGGGCTGAGACTGGCTTTTTGTGTTAGAAGTTCTGACTACCCCCCAGGCTTTGCCCCAGGTTGAGTGAAAGAATTGGGGTTGGTAAAGCGGCTGTGTTCTGGAGCCGAAGCCGAAGCCGGGAAGAACACAGCCGGCCGCATAAGCGGCAGGTGTTTGATAATCCAATGAACTGTGGATGCGGTGATGGTTGTAATCGAGTCGCCAGCGATCAATCACCCAGCATCTTCCTCAAAGCTCAAGGAGATTTCACGGTTGAGTTGCTCATCGCGAAGCGTGCCATTGAACGATTCGACGTAGCCGTTCTCCCAAGGACTGCCCTTGGCGATGAACAGCGTTTTGACATCAGCTTCTTTCAGCCAACGGCAAATTACCTTCGATACGAACTCAGGGCCATTGTCGCTGCGAATGTGTTCGGGGGTGCCGCGTACGGCGAACAGGTACTGCAACACACCCATCACATCTTGAGCGGTAAACGAACGCCCTACCTATATCGCCAGGCATTCTCGCGTGTACTCGTCGATCACTACCAGCAACCGAAGTTGACGACCATCCTCGGTCCGATCTGTCACAAAGTCGTATGACCACACATGGTCCTTGTATCTGTCTCTTATACACATCTGACGCTGCCGAC
>CAJXTM010000898.1 GCA_913061385.1 uncultured Rhodopirellula sp.
TCTACACGTAAGGAGTCGTCGGCAGCGTCAGATGTGTATAAGAGACAGGCTAACCTCCTTTTCGAACTGAAAGTCCTCGGCGTAAGAAGTACGGATTTGGGAGGTGATTGAGAGGCTAAGCTTTCAACCGTCCACGCAGGGCTTCTGCAGATGCTTTGCCGAACCGCGGAACTCCGATCTAAACCGTACATTCAACCACCGCATTTCATCATCCAACCTGCCCTCTGCAATCTTCAACTCACCAAATGGGGGCGTTCCCGGGTGAGCTACGTTCTGGTCATTACCATTTGGCAAACTTGACGCAGCCAGAACTGAACGGACCAAAAGATCACTGAGACGCGATTGAGTTACGCGATGAGAAATGGGCATGAGATGAGGAGCTGACCAAGTCATTCTGGCCTCAGGCACCTGCGTTGCTACCTCATCACTGATGGATTTGATGCGTGAACTGAGGGCTTCGGGACAAAGTTCAAAAGCTCAGACCCACTGCCGCCATTCGACGCGATAAACGAAGTCGAACATGCTTTGATGACGCTGAAGAACATTCGGCCGTCGCTCGACGTACGGCAGCACCCAACGCTACGACACCAGCAACAATACGCTTATCGCTTTTGGGCCGAGTTGCGTTGTGAGACAGAGTCACGGAAATGATCGGTAACTCGATCTATTTTTCGAATACCTTTTCATCAGTCTGATGGTTCCCTCGATCCACTCTCTGCAGTCGACCGTCTCGATGCCGTGGTTTTTGAAGAGAGCGGGGATTACCGTTACGCCAACTGGACCATGCATCGACAACTCCACGTGGCCCTCCGAGGACCGTTGTGAATAAGACCTCTGTACCGTGGCCAATTCTGGAACAAACCTGGAGGTCCGAGAAGTGCAATGCTGCCAATTGACGCGAGATGAACAACCTGAGTCCTTCGCCACCGCTTCCCGATTCAGCCACTGCATCAGCACCACCAGTGGAAATATGATTTTTGCACATCTGCTGCATCACTCTTCGCCTGATCCCACCTCCGCGGTCGATGATGGCCCAACGCACGGCACTGCTGCAGCTTTGTGGCTGCAACTGCACCAACACCACGCCACTTACGGGACTAACACAAATGGCATTTTTCGCAAGCTTCACAACGAGTCGTCGGATCAAAGCAAGATCAGCGTAAACCTTTGTTTTCGCATCAAGCTTGATATCCCAAAGGACATCAACATTTCGAAGCAGGGCCCAAGCTCGAACCGTTTCCTCAATCGATTTTCGAATCTCGGATATTGAAACCCATTATCGATCAACGCAGGGAATTCCAGTACGCTATCGCTCCCACTGAACCATGTCGTCAATCGCCTGGAACATGCTATCGCATTGATCCATCGGAGATGTCAGGGAACAAAACTGCTCCGATGTCGTCTCGCCCGCACCACCGTCCCTGATCCGACGCATCGAATCTCGCACACCGGCCAACGGAGAACGTAAATCTTGAACCGTCTCGCTCACGAGGTGCGATGTCACATTCAGGTCGGCTCGATTAATCTGGCGGCGAACAGGCTTGGAAGGACATCCGGTTGAATCTTTCAGCAGCCTTGTTAGGGATGCAGAGGGATGTGGGCACAGTTGAAATCCCGCAAAAGTCTGAAGAGCACCATTCGAGAATCGAGTGGGGAGCTAACTACATCAGAAATTCGGCAAATGAAGGCTGGCACCACCATGAATGAATGTCGACTTAAGTAGCGTTGCCTAGAACACATGTCCCTCTTTCCAGATATTCGGGTCGCAGGAATCACACCACTTCAAATGCAGAGTGAAAAGAACGCTCAATAGTCACATTCGACAGGTCCAGGAGACCCGACTGAAACGCCAAGGTCGACCACGTGTTAAATCCTCAGACCATTAAAAACCGACTTCCGCGAAAGCAAAAAGAGAGTTCGGTTACTCGGACAATCAAAACTCTGCCATCGAGCCGGTGAGTTATCGACATTGTGTCACAAAACGAAAAAGTCCTTTCGAGCGTGAAAAACTAGGTTGCAGTCTAATTCTGAGCCGACTTCATGGCCCGCCGACGGGCTGCAACACGACGCACGGTTTCGTCCAGAGTGACCCCGATCAAAATAACCAAGCCAATGATTGTGAACTCCAAACGGTCCGGGATTTTGAGCAGCAGGATCAGGTTATTCAACAACATCATCACTGCTGTGCCAGCAATCACACCAAAGATAGAGCCTTCACCACCCCGAAGACTGCAGCCACCAAGCACAGCGGCAGCGATTGCATAGAGCTCGTAGAAATTGCCAAAACTCGATGGTGAGATGGACCCTGAATCAAGGGCGAACAGGATTCCACCAGTCGCTGCTGAAACCGTGCAGATCACATAAGCCAGAATCGTAACTCGCTCAGTTCGAATCCCACTGTAACGTGCTGCTTCCTCATTGCTTCCCAACGCCAGCATGTAACGCCCCCAAATCGTCAAATTGAGAAAGATTGCGGCGACAACAGCAGCAGACAAGAACACAAAAAGTGGGTAGGGAATACCAAATGTCTGTATTCCATCTGCTGTTCCCCATTCGAACAATGAAAGTTTTCCTGACCCCAGCGGGCTGAGAGTTTCTTTATATTCGATCCCAAAACCCACAGGATTATCGTCCACCAGCCAACGAGAAATACCGCGATAGATCAATAGACCGCACAGAGTCACGACAAACGGTTGCAGGTGAACGCGAGTCACAAGCAGACCGTGCAACAAACCAAGACACCCGGCAATCCCAAGAACCGACATGATTGCTGTCTCTTATACACATCTCCGAGCCCACGAGACCGAGGCTGATCTCG
>CAJXTM010000899.1 GCA_913061385.1 uncultured Rhodopirellula sp.
CGAGATCAGCCTCGGTCTCGTGGGCTCGGAGATGTGTATAAGAGACAGCCTCTTTGAAGAGCACAACAATCTGCTGATCTACCCGGTCCAATACGAAGGGATTGAAGAGTCGCCCAACATCATTTACACAGGCGCTGCACCCAATCAACAGATCCTGCCAGCCGTCGAATGGGCCTATGAAACCCAGAAAGCCAGAAAGTTCTTTTTAATTGGCTCAGACTATGTCTTCCCACGTGTAGCCAACGAAATCATCACTGACAAAATCCAGGAACTTGGAGGTGAGATCGTCGGGCAAGTGTTCACTCCGCTTGGGGCAGCAGATTTCAGTTCGGCAATCACTCAAATCGAAATAGCCAAGCCTGACGCTATCCTGAGTTGCATCAACGGTGCGAGCAATACCGCCTTTTTCAACCAGCTGCGTAACAATAAGAAACTCGAAGCAACTGAAACCATTTCATTCAGCATTGGTGAAGAGGAACTACGGTTCATGAACACGGATGACATGACCAATGACTTTGCAGCATGGTCGTACTTCCAAAGCATCGACTCACCGATGAACAAAAAGCTGTTGGCAGATTTCCACAAGCAATACGGTCCTCAACGTGTCTTCACCGACCCTATGGCAGCAGCGTACTTTGGCTTTAAGCTATGGGCTCAGGCAGTCGAAGAAGCCCAGAGCGATGACCCAGTCGCCATTCGCCGCGCCATGCTGAACCAGCGAATCGACTCTGCTGCCGGCCCTTTACGAATCAACGCTGCCACGCAACATACTTACCAGACACCGCGGATCGGAAAGGTGCAACCTGATGGTCAGTTTACAATTGTCTGGATGGCTGACGCCCCCGTCCAACCGCAACCCTATCCTCCGTCGCGCACCACGTCTGATTGGCGAGCCATGCTGCACGACCTCTATTCAGGCTGGGGAAAACGATGGTCAGCTCCCGACAAATGACATCTGCAATCCACAAACGCTTGTCGGGCTCAGATCACGTGTAGCCTTTCCTGCTCTTGGCACCCCCGAACGACGCTGCCACTTTCAGGCATGGACATTTGCAGCAAATTTAGATGAACACCGCCACACAAACGCGTTCATTCAGAAATAGAGCAGGGCGGAAGATCACTGGATAACAACCGCGTCTTATCAGCCTTCAGTAAAGCTGGTTTTGATCTGGGTCTGTTGCTCTTCAAGCTTCGATAGCATCACAGTGAAACTCAGTTTTTCCTTTTGGAAACCCAACACAGTCATTGGCGCGTCAGCGACTAACTTGGATCGCTCGTATTCAGCTTTGTCATACGTGTACCCAAGCTTTTCCATCGCCTCAATGTAGAAAGGCATGACCAGACCCATCGAGTCATTGGAAACAGCTGTTACGCGCAAGCCATCCTGCAAAGACGTGGTCTGCGTTCCTAAATCTGTCAAAATTGCTCCGGGATATTCCGGAAGCCCGTTGTCAACGTAAAGCTTGGGGTATGCCATTGGCTTCCCATCCGGAATATCACTGACGACGGGGGTATTCGTATCGATATTCTCAAAGGCACCGTCCCGACCACACCCAACACTGAGCAAGAGCAAGATAAACAACAGATGAGTACGCATGGGTTCCTCTAATGAACGGGTGATGCCCGGAGTGCCTAAGCCGATGTCAAGCAGCGCACCGCCTTCCGGGAAGCGATTAATTCAACAGCCTACAAGTTACCCTGATGCACCCAAAGCAGTAAGATCACAGATCTGCATGAAATCCAGATGGGCGATATTTTTTCTATTTGGCGGGGTAAAAACATTCTATCTGCCCCAGCAAACTACGAGCTCTACACGCCAATAATCAAAGACACAGTAATGAGTGGACTCCCAAGGTGACAGACAATGCCCGGCGTTGCTTTCGATGCTTTCGTCCAACGCAATTATGCTACTGCTCGACAGTTCCGGTAGTTCCCAATCGCACCCCCGTCCTGATGCTGCAGCATCGTCGCGAACGGTTCCATCCTTTCAACACTGCTCGAATTGTCAATCAAGCGTTGCAGCAAAGCCGCTTGATGGTGGGACACAACAAAGAACTCGCTGCGCGGTTTGACGAGCTACCACTGAGCCCCCGGGCCGGCCTGTTGTTCCCGGGCGATGACGCCAAAGTCCTCACAGAACTGGATGCTTCGGAATTTCCGGATGAATTGATTGCTCCCGATGGAACGTGGCATCACGTCAAGACCTTGATGCGTGACATACCCCGCCTGCACACATTGCCGCGATTTTGTCTCGCCCCAACCACACCCAGCCGATATCGAATCCGCCGTGAACCTCACGCACATGGACTTTCGACCCTTGAAGCGGTGGTCTCGGCTCTGCAATCCATCGAACCTGAAACCACAGCATTGGATGAGTTGCTGAACACGTTTGATCGCATGATTGACAGCCAAATCAAACAAGGGACTACCAATTGGCGGGAAAATCAGCGACGACGCAGAGGAGTTCCCAACGTCCCGCGTGCTCTGACTGGCGACCTAACCCACATCGTCGTCGGCTATGGCGAACAGGAACCTGGAAATCACCCGAATACAAAATCAGATCCCCCCACGCAACCTCGACTGATGTACTGGACCGCCATCCGCCCGGTGACTGGTGAACGCTTTCAGTGCGCGATCGATTCACCGGCCTTTCAAAACGAAGCTTTCATGCAGCGTCTGAAACTATCGCCACAAGAAGTGTGCGACCGGCGATCGACCGCAGATTTCACGAAACGCTGGAATGCATTCCTGCGTCCGAACGACCGACTGGTTGTACTGCACCTGTCTCTTATACACATCTGACGCTGCCGACG
>CAJXTM010000900.1 GCA_913061385.1 uncultured Rhodopirellula sp.
TCGGCAGCGTCAGATGTGTATAAGAGACAGGTGTGTATCATGGTCGTCAAAACCGGAGAGCAGCACTTCGCGTTTATCATATTTATCATCACCGTCGGTGTCGGTGAAAACTTGGACTTTGTCGCCTGCGGATACAATCACCTTGTTGCCAAGAACACAGACGCCGTGCGGCGAGTCGATGTCGCGGCCTTGGTAGTAAACTTTTTCGCTGTCAACCATTCCGTCCGCATTGGTGTCTTCCAGAATCAGGATGCGGTCGCCTTCAGGGCGTTTGCCATTGTGTTTGCGGTAGTTGACGACTTCGCAAACCCAGACACGTCCACGATGGTCAATGTCGATATTTGCTGGGCTCAGTAACTGTGGTTCCGCAGCAAAGAGACTTGCCGCGAGCTCGGTTCCCACTTCAAGTCCGTCAAGCGCGTCAGCCACTTCCCGAGAACCACCTCCACCGCCCGATCCACTTTGGGTGGGGGGTTGCTGTGTGTAAACGGCAAATTGCACGCTGCTTGAATCACCACAAGGCCCCTGGTCAGTTCCACCGTTATCGAGTCCACCAACCGCTTTGAAGTGTGTGTAGCCGGCTGGGATATCAAAAGCGATTACCGAATTGGCATGCGTGCCGATCCCGTAGGCAATCTCTTTCCCGTCAATGCGCATTGGATTGCCGCCACAGTTCACATTGATGCGAGGTTGCCCGAATCCGCTGCTGGCAGATTTCCACTTTAATTCTGTCAGCTTCTTTTCACCTTTGGGACCCGTAAGTCGGGGTTCGGCCCAGTCAGCCCAATCACATCCGTAACCGTTGCCGCCATCGTTGACGACTAGGAAAAGCTGTCTTGCATTGCCAAGTTCAGCGTCGATGATGACGCTATTTCCTTTTGTCTTCGACGTGATCACTCCGCTCTTGAAAATGGGCTTTGCTGAATCCTTGTTGCTCGTCTGGCTAGTTGCGGGCAACGCGCGTTTGATTTTTCGTCCCGGTTTCTTCTTCTTTGCGCCTGATTTGGGTTCGTCTTGATTCTCCTCCAGTTCTTCTTCAGTTGGATTGGGAGTCGTCACGCCTGCATCAGGCACATTGCCATGAGCCGTCCAGACAATGGCATTCAAGACAACTTTGCGGAAGTTTTCGTCAGCCCAGTTGTGGTGGAAGTGCCCGCCAGTGAATCCGAAGCCCCGTCCACCGCCATCCCGTTCAGATGCCCAGCCAACGTGTTGGATCTCGCCGTTGGCAACCTCTTTGCGAACCGCGGGATTGCCACTGTGTGCCCCGTCCGGGCGGCGCATCGTGTCTTCCGGCGGATGGGCAGAAAGAATTGGCGTGACTCCCTCCATCTGGTCCCTAAATCGCATGTGGAAATACCACTCGTCGTTGATCGTGAATGGCTTCACACCGTTTGAGATTGGGTGTTCGGGAAACGTTTCAAATTTAGCATCCCAATGGGGATTAACGGACCAATGAGTTTCAAAGTAGCCACCCATCCAGTCAATAAACGCGTCGCCCGTTTCACCTTTTGGCGTTTCCACACCGTAGTGAATGCAGACAAGTCCCACACCCTCTTTCATCAAGGGGGCGAACTCTTTGATGTGGGGGTTCAGTAGATGCCTTCCTCCGCCATCGCAATAAACGATAACCGTGTCTGCACCTTCCAGTGCCTTGACGCCGTCTTCTGGCCAGCCGTGCTTGATGACTTTGACGTCATAATTCGGCATAGCCTCTTCCAGCGAACTCGCAAGCAATCTGCAACCCGCATAGTGTTCGTGTGAACCGTAGCCATGGCTGGGTCGGCCCGAGATGAAAACAATCTTCTTTTTGTCGCCGCTGTTCGCAGATGTCTTGTCGTTAGTGTCTTTGTTTGCAGACTCTGCTGCTTGGTCGAGGTTCTTGATGCGAATGTTTCGGAACTGAACCAGCATGGGCGGACCGGCGTGCAATTGCAGTGCAATGATTCCAGAATCACGGCGTTGCTGCTCATCCAAGTCGGTGCATTCAGCGGTGGTTACACCGTTGATCTTATGCACAAAGTGAAAACCATCTGCGAGCACTGAGTACTCGTTCCATTCTTCCTTCTTGATCTTTGATTGAATCTCTTCAGAGTCGCCGACTGACCCGACGACATTGGATTTGAATTTTCCATTCTCGCGGACCAGTTCGGTCTTTTGTCCCCGATTGGCAAGCATGCCGCGGAAACGCTCGCCATAAAGAATTCCGGAGAATGTGTTTCCCGCTTCGAAATCTGCTTGGTAACCCCCAACGACCCATTTCTGCTTCTGGCGATCAGGTTCGAAGCTTCGGTATTGAATTCCTGAATTCCCACCGACGATCTTGTATTCAAACTTCAGTTCGAAGTTTTTGAATTCTGCACCACGGTAAACGAGAAACGTGTTCCCTTGGGTGGGATTCTCTTTCGTCGTCTGTCCGGTGATCGCTCCATCCTGAACGCTCCAGAAGTCAGGGTTTCCATCCCAGCCACTGAGTGTCTTTCCATCAAAAAGGGATACAAATCCGTCATCGTCGGCGGCGACCACGACAGCCGGCAGTACAGAGCCAACCGCGAGCAAACACAACGCGAGTAATCGCATATTCAGAGCCTTCTTCTTTTTGGTAGTTAAGATTGGGGGGGCACCTGCGATAAAGGGTTCCGCAGGGACTGGGGTTGCCAGACAGTTTGTCCGGCGTGGAACGATGCAAACAACCAGCAAAGCGTGTTCTGGGGATATCCGCTAATGAACATTGAACGCTGGGCATGAACGGGGAACGTGATACTCTGTCTCTTATACACATCTGACGCTGCCGACGACTCCTTACGTGTAGA
>CAJXTM010000901.1 GCA_913061385.1 uncultured Rhodopirellula sp.
GGGACAAGTCGTGCGGCATCAAGAATTACGTATCCATCGGTTCCTGCGTTTTCCATGCGGACGGTGACCACTCCTTTTTTTAGCTGAAACGTCCCTGCAGATCCAAATGGCGGTTGGCCTGGACTTTCACGCTGATTGAGCACAAGTGGGTGTGATGTCTGTCTTTGTGTCACAGTGACGGGTACGTTGGTTGCGCGGTTTGGGTGGGCGCTCCAAGCAAATTGCAAATCATAATGTCCCGACTTTTCAATATTGAATGTGTAGGTTGCATGTTGCAATCCTTTGCCTGCATTACTGTCATGTCTGTAACCGTCTCCAACGAAAGGACCAGTGGATTGGCTGATGGAATCGAAGCCCTCTCGCGCGGTGAGCGTGTCATCAGCTACGATGCCGCTCAGTGTTTTCAAGTCCACACTGAGCGGCGATGTGTGTTTCTGTCGGTTCCACGATAAAACTTGACGATCTGCGATGAGCTGGGCTCGCAATTCGGAGTAGTTCACGTTCTGGACGGTTGTGTTCGCACGAACTGCGTGAACCGCGGCGGTCGCAGCGGTTTGTCCCAACGCCATGAATACAGGTTCCATGCGGATCGATCCAAAAGCGATATGAGACGCACTCAGACAGACTGGAACAAGCAGGTTTGTGCATTCCGCGGCTTTGGGGGTCAGTGATGCATATTCGATGCCATAGGGAGCGAATCCACCTACTTGGACATCACCTTCATTGCGTACATTTCCGTTGGGGTCGATGTAGCGTTGCACATTGTGCGAGTCCATGGTGTAGGCGGCTAGACCGATAGGTTGGGCTGCATGAAGGGTGCCTTGGCAGTGACCCTGGGTCATCACGCACGCGCCTACCATGCGTCGTGCCTCGCGTATGTACAGTTGCCGCTGCCAGCCGTCCTCGCTTGAGAATTCATCGCGGCAGGGTCCCCAACTTGATACCTGTTTTCTCATGGCTTCAGGAACTCGGGGATGGTTTGCGAGTGTCCACAACAATCCCTTTTGATAGCTCAGGTGCTGTTTGATGATTTCGGCCCGCTGTTGGTAGGTGGCCTCGGGGTAGAGATAACTTTTACCGATGTAGTCAGTTGAAAAGCCACGATTGTTGTTGATGTCGGTTTTGCGATTCGGCATTAACGAAAATGACCATGGCAATACGTTTGCACCTGCTTCGAAATTTCGCAGCAGGAGTTCGTATTGCATTGGGTCATAGTCGGAAGGTTTTTCGACTTTCAGTTGGTTTGGCAACTGATCGGTGAGACACATGCGGAAACAGAATGCTTGCACGCGGTGATCTTGCTGCCCTTCGGCTCCGGGCCCAGTTGTATCGATCCCCGGAAGGAGGCCACTGTTTGAGTCGTCCGCAATTCGGTAGGGAGCAACGCCAGGTTGGAGCTGGTGGTGGATGGCTCGTTTCGTCTGTACTCCGTTCAATGTCTCTTCGTAGGTACTGTTGCCTTCGCGACCAACGGTGTACGACACTCCCGCACCGGCAAGCAAATCACCTTCGTAGGTGGCATCGATGAAGCAATGTCCGCGGTACGTGATTTGGTTCGTCGTGGTGATCGCTTCGATCCGGCGTTTGTTCATCGTAACGCCGCGGGTGCGAGCGTTCTGTTGGTTTAGCAAGGTGCGATCCAACTTGGCATTCAAGACAATTTCTACATGATGCTCTGCAGCGAGTTGGGTCATCACGTGTAACGCGGCCGAGGGTTCGAAAGTCCACATAGTGTCTTCGCTCTCGGTGGTGCGGCTTTGGCCGCCGCTGCGGTACGATTCTGGCGTTTGCCAATTCCAGTTCGCAGGGTCGTTGTAGTGCCGTCGGATCCCCTGATAAAATTCGCGTGAAATTCCTCCAATTGCGGCTTTGTTTCCAATGTCAGTTTGCCCAAGTCCACCGGTGGTCAAACCTCCAATGCGTGTGGAGGGTTCAAGGACGATGACTGAGGCCCCCATGCGTTTGGCCTGAACGGCAGCAACAACGCCGGCGGAGGTTCCCCCATAGATCACCACATCATAAATGGGTGGTTCAGTTGCCTTACAATCGGAAAAGATCGACGTTGGCAATGGAAGCAATGTGGCGAATATTGCCGCAAACAATGCCGACCGCGAGAACGCGAGTGAAGCGGGGCGTTTGGGAAGCAGGGTGGAGGGGGGTGTGGACGCCATGTTGTGGCATGAGCCCTTGCGTAGCGAAGTCATGAAAATTGAGTTTGATTGGTGGTTATGCTCGGAAAATTTCTCCGAACAATGTGATGGGTTGCGATATTAAGTGAAGTGCAAGCAGAGCACTGATGGACTTTAGGTTGGGCTCGCACGTGTGCGTGAACGGAGTGCAATGCCTCCACGCGCGATTGGGTGGGAACTGACACTTTGTTGGTCGGCTTGTTCAGACGTTTCAGGCAGGACTGCCGCATCTTAGTTTAGACAGACATTGAACTTGAAGATTGGCCCCTCCATACACTTGCGTCGATCTTGCTTGGCGGGGCGATTTCAATGCATCAGAAAACGGTTATCGGACCAGAATTCGATGGTCCATGCGGTTTTGGTAACGTGAGTCCTTTAAGGGGGCACTTGGATAATGGGGAATGCTGGGCGCCAGCATGATCGAGTGCTGCCCGACCGAGAAGGTGAAAGGGTAGCAAAGGTTCCACTTGTATTGCAATTTCTGAAGGGGGGCGAGTCAACAAATGTTGTGGAATGCAATGTTGGGGTGCCATTTCGTAGCAGTTCTGGTGCGGCTCGGCAGCAATCTAGAGACCTGTCTCTTATACACATCTCCGAGCCCACGAGACCGAGGCTGATCTCG
>CAJXTM010000902.1 GCA_913061385.1 uncultured Rhodopirellula sp.
GATCAGCCTCGGTCTCGTGGGCTCGGAGATGTGTATAAGAGACAGGTATTGAAGCGTCCGAGAGCGATGAGGTCTGGGAAGGGTAAACGGCAAGCTAAATGGTTGAATGCGGAGTGATGCGCGAGCTTTTGTTTGGTAGCAACGTAGCATGATCGGTTGTGCTAGGCTGAGTTTGGTGTGAAGCAGTTTGTCTGCGTCAGCGAGCCGGCCGAGTCGCGTTGGTCGAGTTCCTTCGCTCAACCGCAAGCACAATAAGATTGGATGCAACGATGGCTCCGCGACCCAGTGCTCCGCGACCCAGTGCTCCGCGACCCAGTGCTCCGCGAGCCCAGTGGACAAACGAGTCTGCCCTTATGGGTTATCTTCTTGCCGATCTTAGTAGTGGTTCTCGGGTTGGTGTTCGTTGTTGTAGCTGTGGTTGCTCGTGGAACTCTCGATTACGCAGGAGTGCAGAATGGGGCCAAAACTAGTTTCACTGAGGTGACGCTCAATAGGTTAAAGAGCGAAGTGAAAAAGTATCAAATCTTATAGGACGAGACTCCGCACGACTTACAGGTGCTTGTAGATGGTCCAACCGAAGCTAAAGCGATAGCAAAATGGCAAACCATTAAGGCCAGAAAAAAATGGCTAGTTCCGATTTTGGACGAGGTTCCTCAAGACCCGTGGGGTAATGACTTTGTCTACAAAGTAGTGAGAGAACAATTTGAAATTAGAAGTGCCGGCTTCGATGGGCAGCACGGTACATCGGATGATCTGGTTGTGGGATCAAGCGATCCCTATTGAACTCGCCGGCGAAGCATGCGGTCGCTTTCACCGGAATGCAAATACGTTGGCACGTGGATGCTTTACGTTGGAAGTACAACAGGTGCTGAAGTTGCGTTGTGAAGATGGCCTGCGGTCATTCGAAACTCGCTTCAGATCAATGAGTTGTGAATTCACTGAAATTCGGCAAGTTGCTGCTTCGGCTAACCGAGAAACGTTTCAATCGGTCCGGTTTGCTCGATACTCAGGCCCACGTCGGGGCTGCCATAGTGGTTGATTGAGTTTCCGTGCGCGTTGAGCAGAGTCGTGTACCAGTTGCCCAGTGTTTTATGGCCCTCCTTGCCGTAACCTGGCAAGCGGATGTAGCGTCTCGCTATATCGATCGGGGTGTTGTCACCAGCGAGTACCACGAACGGCCATTCCGTGCCATGACTATGGTGTGTCTCACCGTTGTCTGGGAAGTAGAACAGCATGGTGTTATCGAACATGGTGCCATCACCCTCTGGAACATTTTTCAAGCGAGTGACGATGGTGTCGATAAGTGTCATGTGCTGGTTGCGAATCTTCTTCCGTACCTCGGTTGCTTCAAACCGTCCGACTGCTTTTCCGTGACCGACGTCATGTTGATTGACTTTCTCGCCCTCGATTTCCGAGAGCCCCGTGTACGGAGTTCCCAGTTCGTCCAGTGTGAATGCCACCACGTTGGTCATGCCCGAGATGAGCGTTGAGAGCAGGATCTCAGTGAGGCCGGCTTGTCGATCCACGGTCGATAAATCGTCCGCCATGTACTTGGCATCGAGTTTGGGGAGATGCGCCCGGATTTGGTCACTCATCGCTTCAACCCGACCGTTGCGTTTGCGAATATCCTGTAAGGCATCTGCGTAATTGGCAACTTTGATACGCTCGGAGCCAACGAGGCCGTTGGCTCGTTCTCCTTCACTGTTCGCAACAAACTCCAGCATCCTCCGTTCCAGTTGGTAAAGCGTCTGTGCAGACGCGTCGTTGGATACGGATTTGTAAAGCTCTTTCATTGCGGTTTTTGGCGACCCGAATGCATAGTTGGGCTGCTGTGGGCCGCGTGCTGAAAACCCTTTCTCAATCCCGTTGATGTTTCCTCGTGAATTGCCACCACCCGTCGGAAAGCAAGCCAGTTCGATATGTCCAAAAGGCGATGGGAAAAGTTTGGCAAGTTCAAAATCCACTGTGGCCCACTTGATGGAACTCAAACGCTCATTGGCTTTGAAGACGCCCAACGAAGAGCACCACGTGTGATGCCCTGTGGTACACATTTTTCCGGATAGTCCCTGCAGGATGGTCATGTTCTGCATATGACCGGAAATAGGACTCATCCACTCAGGCAGATCCTGGCCGTCCAGGTCAGCGGTGAACGCTTCTTTATTCTTTTCGCTTTTCTGTTGCTGATCGTCGAAAGAAGGCAAAGCCAAAGAGCCTGGCAGCAGCCCGTTTCCCTTATGAAGAAAAATAAATCGAGTGGGCGGTTTACCCGCAGCAGTATTCGCGAACAGATGGGGCGGCATCAGGCTGATGGCGCCAGCACCAAGAACAGATTTTGTCAGGAATTCTCTGCGGTTCGTCATGTTCAGTTTTCTTCGTGCAGGACGGAAATTATCCGTCGTGGGGCTTGTCGTCGCACTTCGTCAGGATACGCGAGCCAATCATTGTACCGTAACAATTGATTCGCTGTCTTTACGATAAATGAACGAATCAGATGTCAGCAGCGAAACGATCACTGCTCTGAAACTGCCGCCGCTATTGACGTAAGCATTGTCGGCATCAATCAAGGTTTTCGAATCGGAAAGCATTTCATTTCGGCCAATGAAAAACCGAAAAGCGTGGCGAATGATCGATTGTCGGACTCGGTCGGATTGAGCAAGCCGGTCAATCAAATCAAATGCGTCTGTTACTTCGCCATCAAGAGCGTGGTCAAACGTACCGTCAAGGTATCCTGATGTGTCCACAGGCATTGTTTTGTAGGTATCCGATTCCTGTCTCTTATACACATCTCCGAGCCCACGAGACC
>CAJXTM010000903.1 GCA_913061385.1 uncultured Rhodopirellula sp.
TACACGTAAGGAGTCGTCGGCAGCGTCAGATGTGTATAAGAGACAGGCTCAGCACAGAGCTTGATCCCAAAGGTGAGCCACTACTGACTCAAGCAGAACACGAACGCGAGGGCCTGACAGGCAAACAACCGCTGTTCTGGTCCGGGTATTTGATTTCCGCGCCACCAAAACAGGAAGTAGCTGCTGCTGCCCAGAAGTAGCCTGCCACCATCAAAAAACCAGCATGAGATTCGCAGCTTAAATGCAGACTCGATCACAAAACCATAGCGTCTTGCGCATGGCACTTCAGCTGTGAGAACATGCACTGCCAAGCGACTTCGAAACGGCCACCATCTGCAGCGACAACATCACTCACCCTCAATGTTGTCCACCAGCCCACGGCAGTGCGACTTTACCGAAGTGATCGTTACCCCCGCCCCCAAATCTTGATGAGCGGTGTCTGTTGTGTGTACGCATCACGAATCAGTGTGTATGGAACCCGAGTTTTGAGATATCAGCGTCAAACATCAGACTGTTTCCCCCCAAATGATTCCTGGCACGTAAATCATGACCCCAACGACTGCTGCAACCATCCAGGGCGATAGAAACGTGTCCAATCCTGGGATCCCCAAAGCTGGCCCAAACAAGATTACAACCGAGGCCGCGGCAGCGAACGGGGTCATCCGCCACCCTGAAACAAAGCTGGAAAGAGTCAGCAACAAACCAGCCAAAGCAAGTGACCACGCGTGAACACTCCAGACGAGCACCATTGTGTCTGATTCAGCGTTCGTGACCGTCGCGGCGGTCCCCTTCAGCGCGGAGCTGACCTCATCAAGCTTCAGATCGCCACTGCGTACACTTTCCAGTGCATCGAGTTGTTTGAATTGGTCAAACAAGCCATTGCTATTTCCCCACAATGCAAAGAGGGAAAGCAACATGCAGCCAGCTAACAATCGCGTCTGACCCCCCAGTGCGAATCTGGCAACTGCGAGCGTTTCTGGTTCCTTCTGGTACTTACCATTTCGTGCATCAGCAATCATTTGTTTCATCCGAGCGCGTTTCTGGATTGCCGCCTGAGCAGTCCCGGATGATGTTGACGGTTCAGAATGGGTTTCCACCCTTGTGTTTTCCATGACAGCCGCGGCGATTTGCCATGCACGATCACGTGCTTCATCGGCCGACAACCCCTCACGTTCCAACCCACGCTCTTCGATGGTTGCCAAATGCCGGTGATCGAGAACTTTCTTATGTTCCTCTGTCTTGTTGCGGAGTAGCGCACAAACTCGATCACGTACTGAATTCACATCGGCGGGTCCACGAAAGGATGAATCCCGACGAAGCGTCTGCCGGATTTTCAAAAGCGACTCGTACCCAAACAATGCCTCGTACAGACTCTGCCAACGTCGGCCGCTGTAGCGGGCAACAAATAAACGCAGTCCATCTTCATCAGTACCGCTGATTCGCAACTCTCGGATCAACCGTTCTGCTTCAGCTAAAGGATTTCGTTGAGCTTCCCAAACCGGCACGACAACCAATCGATCGTTGCAAAGCCCGGCCCCAACACCAAGCAAAAGTCCAATTAGCAGGCCAGGCCACAACCCACAAAACAAAACGAATAAGCCAACAGTCAGCACCCCAGCCAAAGTTAAAACCCAATCCCATCGAGACCATGCCCCCAACCAGTTCCGCAGATGATCAACAACCGGACTTTCTGACCGCCGAACACCTGACAAAAGGGTGAACGAAACAGCTCCAACGAGAATACCGAGCCCTGCCAGAATCCATCGCGGTCCACCACCAAGCCATACCGAAACGCCGGTCAAACCAAGTGATAACGCAAGACAAAACCACAGCAGTATTTTCGACAAATCCGTCAAACGAGTTGCCTCGCGATAACTGACCGCAACGGCTTCCCAATCATCGGCCTGCTGCGAGGTCGGCGAGAACTCACTTTCCGTAGACACTCCCAGGTACGCTTCCAAGTCATGGATCATCCCCGCCAAAGATTCATACCTTTGGTCGGCATGCTTTGCCATTGCCTTGGAAACAATCTGCTGCAGTACTTGAGGCACACGGTGATTGATCTCAACCAGACTGGGCGGCTGTGCTGTCGCATGCTGCTCTTTGACGTCTGACACAACCGTTCCCTCAAACGGTGGATGTCCTGCAAGCATGAAAAACAGTGTGCAACCGAGTGAATAAATATCAGCTCGGGCATCCACTCCAGCCGCATCGGCACTTTGTTCGGGTGCCATGTACGCGGGAGTTCCAACAGCAGTACCTTGCATTGTCACCTGCGTACCACTTGCCAAATCGATTGGCTGATCCTGTTCAGGATCCGTATCGCCATGCTCAGGAATTTTGACGAGGCCAAGGTCTGCCACTTTGATGACGCCGTCATTCGTCAATAACAGATTGGCTGGTTTGATGTCTCGATGCACCATTCCATGCTGATGTGCAAACTGCAATCCACGTGCCGCTTGAACTGCGTAGCTGATTGCGATCCTGGGCTCCAGTCGTCCTTTTTCGCGAATCAGGTGATCCAACGGGCCACCACGAACCCACTCCATGCTGAAAAAATGCAGACCGTCATCTTCTCCAAAGTCATAAATCTGGACAACATTGTGATGCGTCAGTTGCGCTGCTGCATAAGCCTCGCGTGTGAATCTGGCGAGCGAAGCAGGATTATCCGCGAGTCGCGTACGAATCGTTTTCAAAGCGACCAAACGATCCAACGAAATCTGCTTGGCCTGATAAACGGTTCCCATCGCACCACGTCCCAAAAGGCTCAGAATGCGATACCCCCCCAGCCTATCGGGAATAC
>CAJXTM010000904.1 GCA_913061385.1 uncultured Rhodopirellula sp.
GTCGTCGGCAGCGTCAGATGTGTATAAGAGACAGTACGTCGTCTGGGCGATCGTCAACGCGAAACTGTTGCTGTTTCGATCGGCGAGTGCTTCCCAGAGAGCACTCACGACGCGTTGGTCGCAGGAACTCTTTCAGGCTGCGAACAACAGGCGATTTATCAGACCGAACCTGCACTGATCGTTCCTGAGAAAATTCTGTTTGCCGGTATCTCCGATGACAGCCTTCAACGTGGGTGCGCCGTTGGTGAGTCCATCAACCACACGCGGCGTCTGGTGAATGAACCGCCCGCAGTTATCTATCCTGAGAGCTTCGCAGACAAGGCCACCTCCCTGTTCGAGGGTACCTCAGTAACGGTTGAAGTTTGGGACGAGCAGCGATTGATCGCAGAGGGCTGCAGGGCAATCCTTGCAGTCGGAGCAGGTTCCTCCAAATCGCCACGTCTGTTAATCCTGCGGTACGAAGGGGGAGGTACAGAGAAGCCACTGGCTCTGGTCGGAAAAGGTGTCACATTTGACAGTGGCGGGCTATCGCTTAAACCCAGCGCCGGAATGGTCGACATGAAATGTGACATGGCGGGCGCAGCCACAGTGGTCGGTGCCATGCATGGAATTGCAAAGCTGGGACTGCAACGCAATGTCATCGGATTTTGTGGTCTTGCGGAAAATATGGTCAGTGGAGATAGCTACAAACTGGGTGACGTGATTGAAACTCGCAGTGGCAAAACAATTGAGATCCTTAATACGGATGCCGAAGGTCGCGTGGTGCTGGCCGATACGCTGGACGTAGCAATCCAGCATGAACCAAGGGCAATGGTTGATCTGGCTACCCTGACGGGGGCATGCATGGTTGCCTTGGGAACCGACATCGCGGGTTTGATGACCAACGATCAAGGAGTTTGTGATGAATTACAGACAGCAGCCGGTACCGAAGGAGAACCTGTTTGGCAGTTACCGATGTTTGATATCTTTGACGAGAAGGTCAAAAGTAAAGTAGCTGACATCAAAAATGTTGGCGAAGGTCGTTGGGGTGGCGCGATTACCGCAGCTAAGTTTCTAGAAAACTTTGTGGGCGATGTACCTTGGGTACACATTGATATTGCCGGGCCGGCATTTGCAGATGGGGCGAAACCATCACGAGACGCTGGGGCCACAGGGGTGATGGTGCGAAGCTTGATTCGCTGGGTTGAAAACAGTGGCGTCTAACAGACAGCAGAGACTTGCCTTGCGCTTATGTGTCGCCAAAAAAGCTGTTCGCTTACTTGGTCCCGGGCCAGAACTTTTTCCATTTGCTTTCGCTACTCTTTGACGTTGAATCGGCCTCTTCTCCACGTTGCTGATTTGCACCGTCAAGCTTTGCGGCCAGCTCACGAATTGCGTGTGTGATGCCGGCCCTTGGTGCTTGTACGATCAGCGGAACACCGTTGTTGCGGACTTCAACCATGGTCCGATAGTCGTTGGGTAGCAGGGCGAATACTTCACGACCTAACGTCTCCTTCGCCTTCTTTAAACTGATCTGTCCCGAATCCAATCCTACGCGGTTAACGACGATCTCTACTTTATCTTTGAGCTCTTCCATCTCCTCGAAGCTCATCATCAGACGGACCACATTGCGGAGGCAGGGCAGATCCAGCTGTGTAATCAGCACTACCTTTGATGCACTCTCGATCGCAGCCATGTCAATCAGGCTATAAGATTTGGAAAGATCGATAATGAGGTGCGTGAAAGATGCCTTCAGTAGCCCAATGACTTTTCGAATATTGTCACAGGTAATGGCGTTGGTGACTTGTAGTTCGACGGGCCTCGGAAGCAGGTGCAGGCCGCTACTGTGTTTGGTGAGTGACCGCTTGAGCAGTTGAATGTCGAGGCGTGAAACGTTTTGAACGACATCCGCCAAGGTGTAATCTGGGATTGAGTCCAAGAATACATCTGCGTCCCCGAGAGCCAGATCAAGGTCCAGCAGAGCTACACTGTTCATGGTGTTCTCCGCAAGTACACAACCGACGTTGACGGCTGTGCTTGTGGCTCCTACTCCTCCTGATCCGCCCGCAATGGCAATCACTTCACTGGTGCGGGCTCGACCATCCATGCGTCCGAATCTCTGCTGACTTACACGTTCCAACGCGCTGGAAAGATCTTCGTCAGCAACGGGGAGGGTCAGGAATTCCCGGGCGCCAGCACGGATCGTTTTCAGAATCAGGTGGCCATCAGTATTCCGGCTTGCAGCAAGAATCTCCGTCCCTGGGATTTCTGCTGTCAATCGCTCGATCAGTTCAATCGCTTGATCCGGATTGCTATCGAGGGCCACGACCCCGACATCCGGAGTCGTCTGTTCCAGCACATCAGGGAAGAATTCGTATCGCGAACAGTCTGCTTCCAACCACACCGTATCTAATCCCAAAAGCATGGCTTTCAGGGATTCGCGGGTGGCGTCGTTGGGATCGACGAGGGCAATTCTTAATACGTTGCTCATGACATTCGTTGCTCAGTGTTTTCCCGACGATTTACAACGCGAACGATTGCATACAAGTGCTCGCTCGCTGTCTCGTCACCTTGCAGGTGGTGCGGTGATGGAAACTCCTTCGCCTACGACAACTGGTGCCTCACCGGGAACAATCGCTCCGGGCGGAATGGCTTCTCTGGATCTGAACTGCCCTGGCATGACTTCGGGCATCACACCGTAACCATCCACCGTTGGGTTGTAATTGTCATTGCCAAGCAGATTTGGAACCTCAAGATGACCACGCAGGTATAAGTCTGTCTCTTATACACATCTCCGAGCCCACGAGACCGAGGCTGATCTC
>CAJXTM010000905.1 GCA_913061385.1 uncultured Rhodopirellula sp.
TCGGCAGCGTCAGATGTGTATAAGAGACAGGAGTACCTTTGGCTACACCTTCAATTCCGATTATGAATACACGCCGAGCCTGACGTTCGATGATGGTGATCGGGGCTTCCTCATTCACTGGATTGGAGATACATACGACGATGTTGATGTGCCCAACATCGAGATCAGTATCCAGCAAAATGGTGGCGCGGTGTTGGAGGCAAGCATGGCGGAGTTTTCTCCCTATCTAAGCGGTCCTGACACGGTGATGGGAACTGCAGACGATGTTCCCAATTCGAGTGCGGTGCAGTTCAATCTCGATACGGACGTGCGTACTTGGAGCCAATTTTACAGTGGTGGGAACACTTTCTACGACACGCTCAATTCCGGAGAGTTTGATACACAGCGTGACGATGTCCCACCGCGACCGGGTTACATCAACGTGGGTGGCGTTGGTCAACTGAACGAGAATGGCTTGTCGGGGGTTGATCCTGGTTTTACAGGTATTACACCCAACGATGCGTTCAGCTTGCCTGTCAAACTGGTCCAACCAGTGCAGGGGCTGATCCTAAACCTGGCGCCATCGTTCGATATGAAGGATGGTGTGGATACAAATGAAGCAGTCCTTCTCTACGGTGAGTCATCGGCATTGACGCCTGCGGATGTGATTCTGGACTCGTACGATGGTGTTGGTGATCCCCCCGTGGATACGAATGGTACGGGAGTCGCCTACCTAATCATTAATGCGATTGGTGAGAATCGCGACCCGGAAATTAGCGATCCGATTACGAAGGTATTCTCGCAGGACGATAGCCTAACGAATGTTGATTTGCTGGAATTTGCATCTGATCCCGACAATAACACGTTGTCGGTTGACACCGGCACGGTGAGCTTCGATGGTAATCTTGCGGGAATTTTGGTCTCTGGAAACGAGGCCATTGTTGATCCAACTTTGTATTCGTACTTGGCTTTGTCCGAACAGGAAGTCATTACAATCAGCTATGACATCGTTGATGGTGCCGGTGGCTCGGTTGCCCAAACTGCGACGATCACGATCAATGGCCTCAATGATCCTGCAACGGGCGTCACTGGAGACACGACTGGCAGTGTGACTGAGGATGGGACGCTTATTGCCAATGGCTCGTTAAGCGTTGTTGACCCGGATACGGGTGAAGATGAAGTCCAACCGCAAGCAACTTCCAGTGGTACCTATGGAACCTTCTCGATTCTCGCATCGGGAAGTTGGACTTACTCATTGAATAATGCGGATTCCGTTGTTCAAGCATTGTCGGTCGGTGCTGCACCGACTGACACTTTCACTGTTACTTCGAAAGATGGCTCGGCAACGGTTGACGTGATCATCACGATCAACGGTGTCAATGATGCCCCAACCAAGGGCGCTCAAGTTACGGCCACCTTCAGCGAAGAAAACGAACCCACCTCAGTTGATTTATTGACGGGAGCATCTGATGTTGACCAGGGCGATGTGATCGACGTTGCAAACTACGTTGTCGCAAGCGGAAACGCCGTGGGTGTTTCCCGAGATGGGAACAATGTTGAGGTTGACCCCGGAGCGTATGGATTCCTCGAGGATGGGCAATCTGAGGTTGTCGTTCTGAACTATGACATCGTAGATGGTAACGGTGGTTCGGTGGACCAGACCGCAACCATCACTGTCACGGGAGTTTCCAACTTTTCTCCAGTCATCACGGTTGAAGTTGGTGATGGGGTCACTGGTGAGGTCAGTGAGTTAGCCGTCACACCGACTGCTGCCAGCGCGATCAGCGGTCCTGCAGGAGGCTTAGTCAGTGCTGCCTCGGTTGGGCCTGGAGTTGGGCACAACTATGGCTGGGGATTCACTGTCGACAAGCCAATCAAAATTTCGGAATTGGGTGCGTTTGCTGACAGCAATTTTGTGAGCGTAAACGCAGCAGCGACGAACCCAGATAAGATCAGAGTAGGGCTGTGGGACGTGTCCACAGGAAAACGAATGACTTATGTCGATTTGAAACGCAGTGATTATGGTGGCCAGGCAAATCAGTTTGTCTACAAGGACATCAACCCCATCCCACTGCCAGCGGGCGGATCCTACCGAATTAGCGTAACATCCGTATTTGTTCCGCTTGAGTTCTACTCCGGTAGCGGCTCACAGACGATGGAGGGAACCGGCGTCTTTTCCAATTTCGAGGGTGGATTCGTGGGCCAGTTCTCGGGTGCAAGCCAGTATCCAAGTGAGCTTGTGACTGGACAATCGGGTGGATTTGTGGGTGGCAACTTCCAGTGGTATGAGGACACAAAGCATACAGTTGGGGACACGTTGAGTTTCTCTGATGCGGATCCTACTGATACGCATTTAGTCAGCACCGAAGCGACAGAGGCAGATTACGTCGGAACGTTTTCCGCAGAAGTCACAACACTTGTTGTGAATGGTGATGGTGGCAAAGTTACGTGGAATTTCAGTGCTCTTGACGCCGAGTTGGATGAACTTGCTCAGGATGAAGTCAGGCAGCAGATTTATGATGTGACAGTGACGGATAGCAATGGGGGAACTGATGTTGAACAAGTTACTATCACACTCACTGGTGTGAACGACCAGCCGACTGTGCTCGAGCCAATTGAACGAGTCTTCAACTCAGGCATGTCGGCCGAAGATATCGACCTCTTGACCGGAGCGTTTGACGTTGATGGTGATGGAATTGGTGTTGAAGCCGGTTCGGTTGTAGTCAGCGGTAATGACACGACTGGCGTATCGGTGAATCAGAACCAGAGTATCGCGACTGTGACGCCGGGTGCTTACGCCTGTCTCTTATACACATCTCCGA
>CAJXTM010000906.1 GCA_913061385.1 uncultured Rhodopirellula sp.
GATCAGCCTCGGTCTCGTGGGCTCGGAGATGTGTATAAGAGACAGATCCTGCATTCTGGCAATCGCTCGCTCTACCAACTCGCTGTGTTATCGTCCATGCTTATTGGTGGCACACTCATCCGTTATGACAGTCGAAATTGGCCGCTTTCGGCGCGAGTTCGCTACACAGTCATTGCCGCCGCAGCGATCGGGTCGCTCGTTGGTTGTGCAATTCCGGCGTTTTTTGCTGGCGGATATGTGGGTGCGTCGGCGTCCGATTATCTCTTGTCACCGAAGACGGTTCTTGGCGGTATTCTTTGTGCGTTCTTCGCCGTCGCGTTGGTCAAACGAATCCTCAATATTTCCTACGACACAAGCGATGCCTTTGCACGTGGAGGTTGCTTGATGATGGCAATCGGGCGTTTGGGTTGTGTTGCGCAACATTGTTGTTTTGGTGTCCCAACGCAAAGTAGTCTCGGCGTTAGCTTCGGCGATGGGGTTTCCCGACTTCCGGTACAGGCAATTGAAGCATCGCTGGTGTTCCTCCTTTTCGCTGGCCTGCACGTCTGTCACCAAATGAACTGTTTTCAAAACCGTCGCTTATTCATTCTCTTCGCATGCTACGGATTTCTTCGCTTTTGGCTGGAGTTTCTACGAGAGAATGTCTCATCGGAGTGGCTCGGCATCGGATTCTATCAGTGGATTGCTCTGGGCCTGTTCGTGGTGGGCATCTACCAAATTGTTGTGCGTACAACGAAGCAGCGCAGCCCTGGCAATCTCCGAATCACCGTTGCGGAGGCCAGTGAATGATACGCGTCAACTACCCTGGGCCATCCGCAACTATCGGTGCCCGCCAGATTCTTGCATCTTCTTGCAATGAGTTCCTTACCTCGGCGATCCGTGAATTGCCACTGCCCGAACAATCGAGGACTGACTGGACAATCAACCTGGGAGAAAGTTTGTTGTTCGACTCATCGGGGCTTCGCATACTTGTCAAAGCACTCAAGGGCTACACGGGCACTGCGACGGAGATTCGCTTCCGACTTAATATCGATTCGGATGCCTACCGGGACTATTATTCGCTCGGCTCCGATTCCTCGAATCATGCTGTGTTGCTGCCGGTCACGGCACACCGTAATTCCATCAGGAATTCGTCGTCCCAGGATACGATCGATGTAGAATTCGATTATTGTTCCAAGAACATGCGCTATCCAAATTCGCTAACGAAACCTGAATTGGTAAAAACACCGTTGGCTTTATTGATGGAGTATCGGGGAGAATTCGACATCCTCTTCGCAAACCAGATTTCACTGTTTTCCGCGATAGCCCGCGCGGTCCGCCACAGCCCGGTCGCTTGGGGCAAGGCGATGCTTGGGCGACGAAGCGGAAATTGGGCAAGTCGCGCGAGTCTTGCTTGGTCGCAGATTCATCGGACCGCCGATGTCCACCCCACTGCGGTGATTGAGGGATCATTCATCGGCGCTGGCGTTCGGGTGGGTGCACATTGTGTCGTGCGCCACAGCCACATCGGTGAAAGAGCCGAACTGTTCGACGGTGCCAAAGTGGAATGTTCCGTCGTTGGATCGGGCAGCTGGTTGATGCATGATCTGGTCTTGATTCGAAGTCATGTTGAGGATCAGGTATTCCTGATCCATGGACCCTACCAATTCTCGTGTTTCCACTCTGGTAGCGCTGCCTTCGCAACCATCATGATGGACTATCGGCCTGATGCGAAGGCAATCAAGGCACAAACGTTGTCCGGCATTCGAGAGTACCACGGGCAATTCCTTGGCGCCCTATTAAAAGAACGAGCAAAGTCCCTCGGTGGCAGCCTGCTTGCCCCTGGGATCATTGTTCCCTCAGAGACTTGGCTGGCCGCAGATAGCGCGACAATTCATAAGCCAGGTCGAACCGATTTACCAACAGAGCTGCCCGTTTCACCGGCTTCCATGCACCACACACACAAGTGGCGGAAATCCGAAATCAAGACCGTATCCGAGAGATTCAGATGACGTCTCAACCATCGATCCCTGGCTGGCGTGGAAACCATCAAGACTTTGCCTGGAAGGCTGCTGTTCGCGCCGAAGAGTGGGCAGGTGAAATGCGAGTCAATCTCCTTCGTCTCGTGGCGATCGCCGTTTTTTACGGACACCACCTGCTCAACTTTTACCTGCAGGATCTTGGTCTCACGCCTCGATTTCACGTGATCGTATCCAGCATCGCTGTGTCCTGGGCGGCGGCGGCTCTCGCGACCCACCTCATCTTGACCAAACAGGGAAACCGGCGTTTTCTGAAGTATGCCACGTTGAGCTGGGACGTCTTCATGACGACTTCACTGATTGCTTTTTCTGGTGGTCCGCAAAGCCAATTTTTGATCTTGCTTCTTTTGATTCTGTTTACCGCCCCACTACGACTGAATTTACGGCTGGTCTGGGTTGCGTCGTTGGCGGTAGCACTTTCCTATGGCACCATCTGTGGGCATTCAAAATGGGTCAATGTGGAGACGCAGATTCCTGTCGTACATCATGTCATCTTTTTTTTGGGACTGGCAACTGCTGGCCTGCTGGCGGGACAATGCGTCCGACAAGCTCGGCGCTTTGCCCAAAATTACGCGGAACGCTTGCTTGCTTTGAATGACATTGCCAAGGCACCTGGCAGCGTTACCAAAATACCTGGCGACGCGGGCGAGAATTCGGCCAATCAACAAGGGGAAATGTCATGAGTACAATGCAACTTGTACAATGCGTGGTCTGTGGCGAAGTCTTTGAGGAACATATACCAGTTTGTCCCGGTTGTCGAAGCAGGTTGGGGGCAAGGC
>CAJXTM010000907.1 GCA_913061385.1 uncultured Rhodopirellula sp.
AGATCAGCCTCGGTCTCGTGGGCTCGGAGATGTGTATAAGAGACAGTGCTGGAAGGGGGTGTGTTGCGAATTGAGACCGTCAGTCCTGCCAATGAATCCAATGGCACGGTAGCTACTGCGCCTGGTATCCTCAGGGCAAATACTTGGCAGCACGTGGCGGCGGTGGTGCGGCGGGGTGAGAATCAAACACGATTGTATGTCAACGGGTTTGAGGTCGCCTCCGGAACCGTTGCCACCACTAACCTCGATAACCCCTTGGTCGATTTACACATTGGTCGCGTTCAGGATTCACGACTGTTCAAGGGACAGATGGACGAAGTTCGTTTCTTCAATCGTGCTCTGGACGTAGAGGAAATTCATGCCCTCTTGGCACCAGGCACGCAGTTTGTCGTTGAACCCCCGCAACCTACCCAGCAAATGACATTGTCGTTGGGAGACCACGAATTTTCCGGCACCATTCATCAACCAGCATTCATGGTTGTTCGCTTGCCAGCAGGTCCACTGCAGGTGAGCGGCCTTTCTGGCGACGGCTCAACCCCGCATCGCATCGATCTAACTCCAATTTCTGCGGACAGCGAGTTGGCGGTTCAGTACCAACAGTTTGAACAACGGGGTGCCGCACGCACGCCGCAGGAAATCGGAGTTTATGTTGATCAATCCGGTGCCCATCCTTACAAATTGGTGGCAGCAATTACCGTCCCGGTCAAAGAAGGTCCGCAACATTTCGAAGTTTTCGGTACGCTGGAAGAACACCTTGGCGTGGTGTCAGACCCAATCCAGGACAAAGACCGAAGTCCTGGTTACTGGTTGAAGTTCCGCACACTCACGATTGTCAACCACAACCAACTGGAAGGATACAAGCTGCCTGCACGATTTAGTTGGACCGAACCAATTTTTCTTGTGCGGCCCGACGAACAGTGGATCAAAGCGTTTGGCCATGTGCAGGGGTTGATCCCTTCGGCAAATGGAAACAACGGCACCCACGGTAATGAAGCAAAGGGGCCCGCTGTTTATCCCGAGGTGATGACTACGCACGGCCACGTGGTCATTGAAAAGGTGGAATTCGAAACTCCGTTCTCTGAAACCTGGCCGCCACCCGCTGTTCAGCCGTTCTTAACAGATGGGAAGTTGAACCGAATGACGACGCCCGACAAACTAAAGGCGTTCGCGGCACGAGCGTGGCGGCGGCCGCTGTCGGAATCTGACACGCAGCATGTCGACTCGATTTGGGCGGCTGAAATTGAGTCTGAAGAAAGCGATCTCGAGGCACTACGAAGCTCATTCGTCACAATTCTTAGTGATCCAAGGTTCTTTTATCTGCGCAAATCCAATAATTACGACCTCGTGTCACGCCTTGCTTACTTGCTTTGGAATGGGCCGCCGGATGAACATTTGAACGCGTTGGCTGCTGATCACGATTATTTTGATGACTCTGTGATCGAGCAGCAGGTGGACCGTATGCTAGCTGACAATCGCGCGAGTAGGTTTGTCGAGGACTTTGTGGCGCAGTGGATCGATTTCACCCGCTTGGATCAGATCGCGGTCGATCCCAATTACTACCCGGCATTCAAAGACCGTGGCGTGCGAATCCGAGAGTACATGAAGCAGGAAAGCGTCGAATTCTTTGCTCGGGTTCTTCACAAGGATGTCAGCTGTCTTAATTTTCTGGAATCTGATTTTGTGATGGTTAATGAAACAATGTCAGAGCATTACGGCATCAACGGTATCTTCACACCACGATTTGTGCCTGTAGCAGCCCCGAGTGCTCGAGGGGGCGGCGTGTTGGCACAGGCTGCGGTGATGCTCGCTCAATCCAACGGACAGGATGCGCACTCGGTTAATCGGGGAGTGTGGATCCGTTCGCGTTTGCTGGGCGATCCACCGTCCGATCCGCCGCCCGGTGTTCCAGCGCTGCCGTCACCGTCCAGCGATGCCCAAACCAGCGGCCCTGTTTCAGTCAAAAAGAGATTGGATTTGCATCTCAAAACAGGCACAACTTGCTACGACTGCCACAAGGATATTGATCCATGGGGAATCGCAACTGAAGGCTTCGATGCGGTGGGCCTGCCGCGAACCACCATTCAAAAAGCTGGCCCGGTTGTTAAGAACGTCGTCATCGATGAACAAGAAATTAACGGTTTGTTGCCGTTGAAGCGTTTCCTTCTCGAGCAACGCCATGGGCAGTTCGCCTATGGTTTCACGCGTCACATGCTTTCTTATGCTTTAGGCAGACCGCTCACGTTTCGCGATGATGCGATTGTGAAGCAGTTACAATCAGAGTTTGAGGAAAACGACCACAACATGCGCGGTCTGCTCAAAGCGATTGTCACGTCAACGATTTATAGGCACAGTCAGAAAACAGAAAGTCCGAAATCATTCTCCCTGCACGCTCAATAAATTAAGGAAATGAACAATATGAATAAGAAACTTCAGATTCATCGACGTACATTTCTCCGCGGTACCGGTGCTACGGCGCTGAGTTTACCGTTGCTTCAGTGCATGGCGAGTAATGTAGAGTCTGAGACACCAAAACGCTTCTTAGCACTGTATGTAGGGCACGGTTTCGCACTGCATGGTGATTGGCGTTGGTATCCAACTGTCGTCGATGAGGAAATGCACTTCGGAAAATCGATGGCTTCCTTCAACCCGCTTGCCAACCGCATCACCGTCGTGCAAGGCCTCGAGCATCCCCAATGCGTAAGTGCAGGTGGTCATAGCACTGCCGATTCATTCCTTACCGGGTGCAATCCCTGTCTCTTATACACATCTCCGAGCCCACGAGACCGA
>CAJXTM010000908.1 GCA_913061385.1 uncultured Rhodopirellula sp.
TACACGTAAGGAGTCGTCGGCAGCGTCAGATGTGTATAAGAGACAGGCCTTGAAGTGTGTCTCGAATGCCTCGTCCAGATTTGAATTTGTAAGTGCCATCGGGCAGCTGACTCGCGGCAACGTACTTCGCCGTGTTGTTGATGATGGTGTCGGACTTTTTACAATCGGCAGGCCAGTTGTCAGAGTAAGACCCAAGTACCGGGATAGTCAGTTCGACTTTTGCCTCGTCTGTGCCTCGCAAAACGTTGATTGAGAGCTTTCCATCGGTTGCTTCTGCATCACCAATCGCTTCACCCATGGGAACACGTGGGTCTTTGACGCTCAAATTTCGTCCGCCTACGGAAATCAGGACATCACCAATAGCGAGGTCGCTGTCGGCGGCTGAGCTTGAATTGGCGACAGCTTTAACGGTCACCTGCATCTGTTTTTCGATGGATACGTAGAGTCCAGAAGTACCTACCCAAAACGGAGGGTAAACTCGGTCGGGGTTGAGTTGCTGTGCCCAGCAACTTGTTGAGAATACGGCGAAGATAAATAGATTTAGCGTTCTCATCATTCAGCCGGGTTTTTGGTGTCGAGAGTTGAAGGGTTTGGAAAGGGGCGGTGTCTGCTACGCAAGCATGATTCGGACCCTGAATGACAGCGGAGGAGGAAGGTGCGTGAACTCCGAGGCAGGTGACTTTGGGGGCGAAGTAGGGCCTTCGGAAGCGGGGTGCTGATGGTTGAACGCCACAATACCGAGGGCACAGGTCGGTGTATTAGGGGCAAGGGGACATTGTGTTGAAACGGACGCGGATGATGCTCTGCTGAAAGCATGTGTCAATTTGCAAAGAACACACCCTGTCGGTGTCACGGGGACCGGTGCCAGTATTTGAAAAGCCGTCCATTGGAATATACCACCTTTCACGAAGGTTTAAGTCCGAAGGAGGGGAAGTCCGAGGGAGGAGCCGCCTGTGCGTGGTTGCCAGAGTGGTTGCTTACGAATGCTGCCTCATTTGTGGATTTGAGAAGGCTAGCAAACTTACGTGTGTCTGTTGGGTTTGGGCCAGCCTTTGTGAGTCAATGAGGTTTGAATGTCGGTATAACGAAGAAGTGATGGTGAACAATTATAGCTAGACCTTGGGATGTGCCTGGATTATGATGTTGACCAGCTGAATCAGGCTCCCGCCCCTTTCCGCATGTCAGTCACTACCGCTGACATGGCCTACCCCGCAAGCGTTTTATGGTCAGAGCAGATCGTAGACGAGTTTCTCCTGCTATCCTCTGGATGGTATGTTTTTGGACGCCCGTGTTAACGGCTGCTGTCCCTGGGGTTTGCGCCGCTGATGAAGCCAAGGGGGGCTTAATCAGCTTTGTCAACGACATTGTTCCCGTGCTTACCAAGGCTGGTTGCAACTCGGGAGTTTGCCATGCAAAGGCTGGCGGTGGGCAAAACGGATTTGAACTTTCGTTGCTAGGGTTTGAGCCTCTCGAAGATTTTGACCACATGGTGTTAGAAGGTCGTGGGCGGCGACTCTTTCCTGCAGCTCCTGACCAAAGCTTGTTGTTGAGGAAGGTGTCTGGACGTACACCGCATCGGGGTGGCATTCTGTTGCCGCCTGAGTCGAGCGGGTATCGACTTTTGCGACGTTGGATTGCGGAAGGCACGCAGCGTGGTGACACGTCTCTTGAATTATCGTCTCTCGAAGTGCAACCCGGTCATGACAAAATTGACTCCGGAGGCACGAGGCAACTCAAGGCGATCGCACATTACGAGAATGGAACCACACGAGACGTAACCGAGCTTGCGTTGTTCGAGTCCAACGATGTTGGCATGGCGAGTGTGACTGACGAAGGCCTGGTCACTGCACTTGATTTGCCCGGACGCGTGGGGGTCATGGTTAGATATCAGGGGCGGGTAAGTGTGTTCAATGCCGCGATCCCGTTGGGGGAGGATGTTGAAACACCAAAGTCAAATAACTTTATCGACGATCATGTCTTCGCTAACCTCGCCCAGATTGGAGTGCCCGCGTCTGATACTTGTGATGACATGACATTTCTGAGGCGGGTGACGCTGGACATTGCTGGCCGGCTTCCAACGGCAGAGGAAGCTCGTGAATTTAAGCTTGACCCGAATGCACAGAAACGCGCCATCTGGATTGACCGTTTATTGCGCAGTCCAAGTTATGCAGATTACTTTGCAAACAAGTGGACGGCGTTATTGAAAAATCGCAGGGATGATGCGAGCGATATCACGTCGAACTTTGCATTTCATGCGTGGGTTCGGGATAGTCTACTCACGAACGTTCCGTATGACCAAATGGTGAGGGAACTGCTTGCGGCTACTGGTACGGTGATCGCGAACCCAGCGGTTGCATGGTACAAGCGTGTGAAAGAACCCAAACAGCAGATGGAAGATGTTGCGCAACTATTTCTTGGTGTCCGGATGCAGTGTGCACAATGTCATCACCACCCTTTTGAGCGATGGAGTCAGGATGACTACTATGGGCTGTCCGCATTCTTCACTCGGGTTGGGAGAAAGCCAACGGGGATTCAGGGTGAAGATCTAATTTTCCACAAGCGTGGGCTGGCGGAGGCCAAGAATGTCAAAACCGGGGCAATGATCCCCCCGTCTGCGTTGGGACATGTTGTTGACACGATCGCACCGGACGAAGACCCACGCCTGCGACTTGCGAATTGGTTGAGTGATCCGAGTAATCCGTTCTTTGCGAAAGCTTTGGTCAATCGGTACTGGAAGCTGTCTCTTATACACATCTGACGCTGCCGACGACTCCTTACGTGTAG
>CAJXTM010000909.1 GCA_913061385.1 uncultured Rhodopirellula sp.
CCTCGGTCTCGTGGGCTCGGAGATGTGTATAAGAGACAGCTTCAGCATTCCCAGCATGGATCAACGTGAAATTCTTCGCCAGAATCGCCAAGTCTACGATGCGATGGCAGCAGCTGACTCCCCCCTCTGCAGACCGGCAAAGGACGAGGAACTCAGAAATCCACTGGCAACCGTGGATGCAGCCGGCTGGCTCGGCGACTCCATCCAAGGCCGAAATCTACTCTGCCTTGCGGCAGGAGGAGGACGGCAAAGCTCGCTCTATGCAGCCGCGGGCGCCAACGTCACCGTCGTCGACATCAGCGGGGCAATGCTTGAACTTGATCGACGTGTAGCAGCAGAGAGAGGTTATTCGATTCGGCTTTTCGAAACCTCAATGGACCAACTCACCATGCTTCGAGACGGAGAGTTTGACATCGTCATTCATCCCGTCAGCACATGCTACCTGCCAAAAATCCAACCGGTCTTTATGGAAGTCGCGCGAGTATTGCGGCCCGAAGGCACCTATGTCAGCCAACACAAGCAACCAAAAAGCCTGCAAGCAAGCTTGGACCCGGTCGAGGGGAGCTACCAATTACAACACAACTATTACCGCGACGCTCCGATTCCGGCTGTCACATCGACCAGCACCAACAGCAGACGATTACGCGAATCTGGTGCGGTCGAGTTCCTACATCGCTGGGAAGAGATCATTGGCGGCATGTGCCGTGCCGGATTTGTGATCGAAGATCTAAGCGAACCGATGCATGCCAAAAAAGATGCTCAAGCAGGAACATTCGCTGACCGAGCAAATTTCATCGCTCCCTACGTTCGCGTGAAAGCAAAAAGAAAAGGACAACTGACCAGCGATGCCTCCCTGTGGCTGCCCAAAGGCTAATCCGATTTCATCGATTACGTGATCGAAGGCCCAGACCAATCACTGCAATCGCAGTGCCTGCCAAAACCGATATCAACACGGCTCTCAGCCCCAAGCCGCCGGCTGACGGATCATCCATCCCTGAATCGTCATCCATAGCCTGTTCATCATCCAGAGCGGGCCGCTCGTCTGCATTTTCAGCGACCGTATTCTGATCCGACTGCATAAGGGATGAAGCACTGGGAACCCCATTAGGAATTTCGACAAGCTGAGGCGACAGTTGAGTTTGCGAATCAACGATCACAACCGTGTCACCCCCAAGTGACTCGCTCCAGTTCGCCGACATCAGCAAATCGACTCCTGGGTTTTGAGTTTTTACGGTGCAACTGCATTCACCCACCATGTATTGACATGCGTTCATGACTGTTTGAGCTGTCAAATCTTTTGCGTCAATCGCATCAAGCATCCGACCTCGCCCGAAAACGGGAATCAACCATGGTCCAGATGAAGAGGCAGCCAAACCATTCCCCATGGCTCGTAAGGCAGACTCATTCTGATCGTCGAACGCCAACCGAGAAATCTGAAAATCCACCTTGAGCGGGATATCGCACCGCAGGACATCGTCAAGCGATGCCTCTGGGTGCTGCTTCAAATACTCATTCGCACCGAGCCTAGGAATTACACCCTCGGGGATGCTGATCTCTAACATCGCCTGCTGTACGCCAAGACGCACCATTTCCTCAACCTGCTGATTAATTTTTGGATCCTCACCCTCAACCAACACAAAAACAGCAGAAGCCCCTGCGACTAATTGATCAATGACCTTGGATCGCAAGGGTGAACTGAGCCAGGCATCAACGACAGAGCTTGTGAATGCACCTTCCCAACAAAGTTTTCGTCGACCATTCCGCTCAGGGTAAAAAATTTGCAGGTGAGGAGTTTCGACAGTGGCGTCAAAATCTTCGAGTTGCCACTGCTCTTGAGGAGAGAGTTTGGCAATATCAATGACCTGCACTTCAACATTTGCGGCGTCAGTTGCACTGGCATCCATGACACGCTTGACCGCTCCAGCGACTTCCTCGTCTGGTTCTCCATTAAGCATCACGACCATGGTGTAGCGATCCACATTCCAGCGTTCCAGTGCGTACCGAAAGACCGGCACTTTACATGCGAACGCGATGGCAGGAATTAATCCCAACACCAATGACAGTATCAAACACATGCGAGCAGAGAACGTAGCTTTCAATCGTTTCATTGATGATCCCCGGCAAATACTCATTGAGCCGCAGCGAAGGCATGAATGTGGCCAAGATCCGTGCTGACCAGCAGCATTCCTGCTGTGATCGCTAGGCCATGTGCTGTCCCGGCCAACTTCTCTTGCCAAAGGAGTTCTCCATCGGCAGCAGCGTAAGCCCTAACACTGCCATTGAGCCCAACGATGACCGCGTTACCTGCCTTGACAATCTCAAATGGCACATCCGACTCTACTGCCCACAGCCATGCATCCTGCAACTGCATTTCAGCTGCCTGCAGCAGTGGCTTTGCTTGTTCGGCAGTGACCGTTTTCTTTTTCAGGTCATTTTGAATTTTCCGAATCCGATCCTGAGCTTGAACGTTGAGGCTACGGTCCAGGCACTTCAGTTTTCCATCAGTTGCCAACCAGGCAAAGTCGCCGGCAACTAAAATCCGATTTGTTCCAGTGAAAGAAGCAACCGATGCGTTGGAATCGAGATCGGCAACTCGGATCTGATCATCTCTTTCTCTCTGATGAGGCGGACCAGCAAAAAGCATGTCATCCTCGGAAAGGATGCAGAAGACACCACCTGCTTCACCAATTTTTCCGCGTGGTGTTCCGTCAGCCCGATCAAAGGCAAGCGGTGCGGCTGTCTCTTATACACATCTCCGAGCCCACGAGACCGAGGCTGATCTCG
>CAJXTM010000910.1 GCA_913061385.1 uncultured Rhodopirellula sp.
CTTAAGGTCACAG
This sequence comes from uncultured Rhodopirellula sp., assembly GCA_913061385.1. Lineage (GTDB taxonomy): Bacteria > Planctomycetota > Planctomycetia > Pirellulales > Pirellulaceae > Rubripirellula. Next base: position 14 of record CAJXTM010000910.1, read on the forward strand.
GGTGCAGACTTCAATGACTCGGTGGTGGGCTCGCTGCGCTGCAAGGCGGCGATCAAGTGCTTGAGGGAGTCATGGCCGGCGATCCGACGGAAGCCCTTCTCCGCCTCCAGCAACGCGTAGGATAGCCAACGGCTTGCCTGGTCGGTGTCCGCTCGAAAGCGTGTCACGCGACCCAGCTTGCGGCGAGCGTGCCGAAATGAATTTTCGATGGCGTTGGTGCTCAGCAGCGAACGATGGAGCGTGTTGGGAACCTCCAAACGATGTAACGCCAACCGGTCATCGCCCGCTTCATGCAAACTCCTGAAGGCTTCCTCGTTGATTGGCTGGAGAAACGACCCTAACTCCCCGAGTACTTCTTCCGCCGCTGCAATGCCCTGAACGCTTCGAAGTCGCCTGAACAGTCGGGACAGTTCACCCCAGTGACGTTTCGAAAGCTTGCCTTTGAGGTTTCGCTCCTTGTTTACGAAGCAGCGTTGCACGATCGCTTCGGCGAAGAACTTCTTCACCGCGGCACGTAACGCATCGCTGCCGTCAAGCAATGCATACAATCGATGCTCACACGAGAAGCCACGAGTCACGATGCGGCTTAACAATTTACGCGAAACCTCCACGTTTTCGCTGCTTCCCAAGGCGAAATCCAAGACATGTTTGCGGCCTTCACTGTCGATCCCCAAGGCGACCACAGCAGTCTGTTCCCTACTGAGCCGAATTCCATACAGCATCAACGCGCACCCGGTCTTCGAATTCAGCTCTTTCCTTCGAAGCTTTTCAACGAACTTGCTGCCCGCTTCTTGCCACAGTCGTGAGACGTTTGGATCGTTTGACACCAGGGGAACTTGGTTTGATCGCCTCGACGTCGCGCGTGCTCGCACCGGACACGATCGCCTGGACAATTTGCGTCTGGACAATTTGCGACTGGAGCTGCTCTGAGTCTTTGGCAATGCGATAGCTGGCCAATTCAACCTCTTGACTCGTGCTATCCTCGGACTTCGAGCGAACACGCGGACGCACGACCTGCTCACGCTCGCCTTCGTAGAGGACGCGACCTGGACTTGTCCCTGCTCGGTAGTGATCACTCCCTAATGGAGCATGCTTGGGGCCGCAAAGCTCAGTGACTTCAGCGGCAGTGACTTCAGCGGCAGTGACTTCAGCGGCCATGACTTCAGCGGCCATGACTTCAGCGGCAGTGACTTCAGCGGCAGTGACTTCAGCGGCCATGACTTCACAGATCATATCGCGGACATGACCACGTAGGAAATCGCGAAACACTTGGCCGGTTTCTGACGCTGAAACTTGCCCAGCGATTGCAAAAGACTAACCTCGTTCATGATGGTCTCCCCGTCGGTGGTAGCCGACGAAAATTGACAAGTTGCGAAGGGCAGATTCTGCTCTTCGGGAGACCATCGTTCCACTTTCAACATTATTGGGACGCTTCCCGATTGAGTGGCGTTGTCGCATGAAACTTGATAAACGTGCTCGGGTGATCTCCCGAATTTCCGAAGCCTCCTTCTTCACATTCCGAAGAGCAATGTCGTCTGCTAGGCAGGCATCTACGGCTTGTATTTTTATCGGTCGATAGTGGTTAGTGATTCAAGCATCACGCCGGAGGGGACGCAATCTCGAAATACCATTTGAGAAACAGTATCTGTTTTTTTACCCACGCGGAGGCTATTGGTTGAAGTTGCCATGCCAACCACGTTCCCTAGTCGATCAAAGACGGGGCCGCCGCTTGATCCCTTGCCGAATTCGGCGCTCAGCGTGATCCAACGCGTCGGCACTTTGACAGCTGCCCGCAGGGCTCCGTCGCTTTCCTCTGATTTTGCAGGGCCACGTTGAGGCGGACGAACATAGCGACGGGTAACCACGCCGTGACTGTAAGTGTAGAAGTGGCCGCTGGGATGCGAAATCAAGCTGATGTCACCACCAACCGGAACGTTTTGTCGTAATGGCAGTCCCTTGTAAGCAGATGATTCGATTCGGAAGAAAGCCAGGTCATTTGCGGTGTTTGCACCAAGTACTTCTTGGACTGGATGGACAACATAGTCGGAGGTCATGGCGAACATGTACTCATCACTCTTGTTAAAGACATGTCGATTCGTTGCGATGATGCCATCGTCTGAAATGAAGAAGCCTGTTGCCGCAGGGACAACATGCCAGTGATCGAGGTGTTTGCGTGAGATCAAGATTGCCACAACTGATTTACTTACATCGCGATACAACGCTGATTTGGTTCGCTGTTTTGTGCTGCGTTTCGCAAGTATGATGTTGCATTTTTTATCTGTCACCTGTTTTTCTAGTTCGGTACAGGTGAATGCCTGCTTCGCCTTGATCATCTTGTTCATTTGCGGTTCGGCGTACAGAGTTATTTGCGGATCAGAGATGTAGTTGATGCCATTGAGTGGTGCAGGCTTAGGTACGGCAGGTTTCTTTTTTTCCTTGGCGGAGGCCAAGTCTGGATCAGATGCAGCGTCTTTGTTTTCCCCTGATTCGACATCGTTTGATTCAGGCTTCTCTTGATCCTGAGCTGGCGGACGCGTCGTCTCTGCAGGTTGTGTCTCTTGGCCCTCCGTCACGTTGGGCGTCGCGATGGTGAGTAGAAACAGGGTGATTGCCGTCAGCACGGCGGAAATTTCACGAAGTCGAGAGCGAATCACCTGGTGGGCTCCAGTGAATAAGGTAGTAAAGGGTGTTATCACCCAGTTTAGTAAGGGAGCAGTTTAATACCTGTCTCTTATACACATCTGACGCTGCCGACGACTCCTTACGTGTA
>CAJXTM010000911.1 GCA_913061385.1 uncultured Rhodopirellula sp.
CTACACGTAAGGAGTCGTCGGCAGCGTCAGATGTGTATAAGAGACAGGTTCACAAGTGGCTACCAGTTCCGAATAGCTATTTACTATCGCCTCATTTCCAGCATTATCCAAATAACGAAAAGCGACTTCACTCGGCTTTTCTACAGCATGCTGCTGCAATGCTTCCACGATGTTCGCTGGTCTCCTAGCATTCGGATAGGTTGGAGACTTCTCTATACGATGCATGCCCTTGTCTTTCATGTGTCATCTCGTTTCAAAAGCCGTACTTGCATGCCCCCCTGAACCCTGAGACTGCCTGCCCCAACGGGTGTCTTTGGGGAATCATCACCGGCAAGCTCGATTCGATGAGACTGATAGATTGTTGCGGCTACCGCGAGTATTTCGGCATAGGCAAAATGCTTACCAATGCAAATATGTCTTGATGCAAAAAAAGGCAGGTAGCTGTACATCGGTAATGATTCCTTTTTCACGAGAAAGCGTGCCGGGTTAAATTCCTCTGGACGTTTCCAGTAGTCAGATCGGCGATGCAGAAAGAAAGGACTGACAACCACTGTTTGCCCTTTCTGAATCTGGATTCCATTCAGATCAACATCGCAAGCCGCAGTTCTTGGCACAAGCCAAATCGGTGGATAGAGCCGCAGGGTCTCATCGAGTACTCGGCTCAGGTATTCCAATTGATGCAAGTGCTCTGCACGGCAGGCTTGACCAGACAAAACAGTGTCGACCTCTCGTACAACGTTTGCTTCAATTTCCGGACGACTAGCAATCTCCCGCAACAACCAAGACAACGAGACCGAAGTTGTTTCATGACCGGCAATGAGCATTGTGATGATTTCATTCCGTAAATAGTTCTTTAGGGAATAACCGTCGTCTCGGTCAACTCCCTTCTCCTGCAAAATCTGGATGAGATTCTCAGTCTCGGGAGCCGGTGATGCCAACGCGATGTTATCTGCTGTCTCGTTGATATGATCCTGAGCATCTTTAAGCTTTCGATTGTCATCTGGATGAATCGAAAAACTATGATTGAACACAGTTGCGTTCTGTATTTTTGCGATGCGATCTAGCAGAACACTGAAGGAGTTGCAGAATTCTTTGTCGACAACTTGACCGAACAATGATTCGCTAACAATCGCCAATGTCAGTTGATCTAACTCCTTCCCAAAATCCAAAGGCTCAGACGCTTGTGCCCAGCGTTCCAGTCCTGCCAAACATTGCCTGTGAAAGACCGATACATAGTCGATGGTTTTCTTTGCAGTGAAAACTGGTAGGGCAGCCTTACGCTGCCCCGCCCAGAAACTACCCTCGCTGGTTAAAATCGTCTCGCCGGTAACCGTTTTCAAAAGTTCTGTTCGTACAATGTCCTTATTCAAAATCGCAGATTTCACTAAATCCGGATGATTTAGAAAGACGCAGCGTGTAACGCGTGATTGAAAAGAGAACGCATCTGGGTACTGGGCTACAGCCGCACCTAGGAACGCTAGTGGATCGCAGCCATTGGCAGGTGGGGCAACGGCAGGTGCCGTCCAATCTTGATTTGCGTTCATGTTGACTATGCGAATTTGACAATGAGTGATAAGCCATTAACGGCAAGGTAGAGCGGCGCGAATGACTCACCCCAAACGTAGTATTACATGTTTTGTAGTTCACCTGTAGTTCACCAACCACTTTCCCTCGACACTGAATTTAACCCACGAACGCTACTGGCAATCAAATCCCCTATGAAACGTGGACCGCGATTGCAGCAAAGTGTTTCTGCTGTGATTGTACGCATCGCTTGCCCACCACGTTGATATTTGGATTACCAATCCAACCAAATGAGCCACGTGGTTTCGAATTACAGAAGCCAAGGATCCGACAGCTCTTGCCTGACACACCAAGCGGGACTAGCACTGGCTAGAGATCAGCGACCCAGAGATCAGCGACCGGAGACCGAAAGATGCATGCGTGCGGCGTGATATTTCACCAGCTGATTCAGCTCAAATCCTAGCTCCTCTGTGCCCAAACCCAGACTTAGTCATCCTCCACCAAGTCTTCCATTGCTGAGTGCGACGCACAGCGTGATCGCTTCGATGCAGCAACCGAGAGAATGCGAAGGAGCAATTCTGAACGAGTCGTTGAGGTTTTGAAAAGCGATTCAAATCACCAGCCAAACTTATGAAGCAACTCATCAAGCCAGATCCCGTCACCGGCATCCGACAATCCCAGCAGCGCGTGAGTTCCGCCAGCGGACTTTGAACTAGATGACTTCGTGTATCAGCGGGAAAAAAACCGATTGTTTAACGGTTATAGCGCCAACAAAATCCATCCAGCACAAAAAACAAAATACAAATCAATCAAAACATTAATGGACTGCTGAAATCGTATTTTGCCTCGCAGACCACATAGACAAACCAACCTAATCCGCAAAGCTTGTTGATTCTCGCCAAGTTGCCAGCAATTCTTTGCAATAAAGCATCACTTCGACGTACGGTAATTCTCAAATCACGCCGATCAAAGACTCCGTACCTAGGAGGTGCATAGGCGGACTTAGCGATCTTCGCTGGGTCACTCAAAGAGTAAGTTAAACTTGGGAGTTTCTCAACGATGAAGCTGAGCAAATTAGCTTTGATCGCTGCAATAGCCTGCGGTACATACGCAGGCAATGTCTTTGCTGATCAAACAAACGATATACAACTAGTTGCGTGTGAGTCCGATTGTGACTGTGGCGAGCCTGTCTGTGGCTGTGAGCCAGCGCTGTCTCTTATACACATCTCCGAGCCCACGAGACCGAGGCTGATCTCG
>CAJXTM010000912.1 GCA_913061385.1 uncultured Rhodopirellula sp.
GCCTCGGTCTCGTGGGCTCGGAGATGTGTATAAGAGACAGGTGTTGAACTCAGCAAACCGGTTGAAGAAATTACGGACGAGGACGTTCAAGAGGCTCTTGATCGTGTGCTCGCCAAGTATGCGTCACTGGAAGCCACTGACGAACCGGCAGCAATGGGTGACAAACTGCTGCTCACTGCGAAATTCGAGCATGGTGATAAAGTGACGTCCGAGATGGACGAAGAGAACGTGACCCTCGAAGCTCGATTGAGCTTTAGCGATGGAGTCTGCGAAAACTTCGGCGAACTCATGGCCGGCGCCAAAGAAGGGGAAACTCGGACTGGCAAAGTGACGGTTGCCGATGGCGTTGAAGATGAGGAAAAGCGGGGAACGGAAGTCGACGCTACTTTCCACCTCGTCGAAGTCATGAAACGAGGGAATCCGGAACTCACGCCTGCGTTCTTGGAAGAATTGGGTGATTTTGAGTCCGAGACTGATCTACGCGATTTCGTGCGTGACTCGCTTGCTCGCCAAGCAGATTATCGAACCCAGCAGGAACTGCGAAAAGCAGTGGTCAGTTTGTTGGCGGACTCCGCAAGCTTTGAGCTGCCGGAAAGTCTAGTCAAGCGACAGACGATGCGTGAACTTGAGCGTAAAGTTCTGGAGCTGCGAAGAAGCGGCTTTGATGAAGATAGCATCCGTGGTTTCGTTAATGCTTCCAAGCAAAATGCTCAGGCCACTACCGAGGCGGCTTTGAGAGAACACTTCATTCTCGAGCAGATTGCCGAAGAAGAAAGTGTCGACGCTGATGACTCTGATTACGATGCAGAAATCGCTCTGATCGCTCAGCAAAGTGACACGCCTGAGCGTCGTGTTCGAGCAAGGCTCGAGAAACAAGGTCAGATGGATGCCCTTCGAAATCAGATCGTTGAGCGAAAGGTTATCGAGATGATCGTGGAATCAGCGAAGGTGACTGAGGAGCCTGTTGATAAGAAGTCCGGGGACAAAGCTGGAGAGTTTGCCGTCTACCACAGCGTGCTCAACACCAAAGAGGCCGACGTAATCCCTGAGGCAAAGTATGAAGACAACACGCCAGCGAATGCCGAAAAGGATACCGATAAAAAGGACTAAGCCGATTCGCAGGCAGACCACGCTCAATCCAGTCACGCGGCACGCTGTGACTGCTCATCGGTGAGCAAGTCGATCTTTGAGACCAGAAAGCCCGGAACTGATTCAGTTCTGGGCTTTTTTTTGGGCGGGAAGTGACAAATGTTTGAGGGGAAGTCCGATTCTTCAGATCGTCCCTGAAGTCATCGTGGTTCACGGCTTGTTGCCGGTGAATAGATGCCGATGTGGCAGGCAGAAAGGCGGGGTTTCGCTCGTTGACAGCGACTGCACCTGGTTGGGAAGGTTTCGGTGTCTTAGGGCTGCATAGGCATATGCCTTCACACCGTGAAGTCAACGCATTCCCTTTGTTAGGGGGATGCGGAGTATCAATTTGATAGTGGTAAGATTGCTAGTTGACATAGATGACTGGCAGGAGCAAGCTAACTCTGAAATGTGGTACCATGCTGGTCCGGGTGGATCAGGGAGCACGGCAGATCGCCCATTACCGAGTCGACAGCTATCACGCCCGCGGCGATTGGGCGATAGCTACGAAGCCAATATTAGAGAACGAGACATGTTTGATTTCAGTTTGGTCGCACAGGGCCAGGGTACCGCGATTTTCGCGGTCGTCATTACTGTTGTTGTTTTGGTTGTGCTCTTCGTTATTTCCCGTTATTTCGGACTGTGGATTCAGTCGATGCTGACGGGGGCTCAGGTCACTATCTTTGACCTGCTTGGAATGACCTTTCGAAAAGTCAACTCGCGGGCGATTGTTCGCAGTAAGATCATGGCAACGCAGGCGGGTTTAAATGATCCGGAATTGACCAGCAAGGCTTTGGAAGCTCATTACTTGGCTGGTGGAAATGTTCAGCAGGTTATTCGTGCATTGATTGCCGCGAAGAAAGCAAAAACAATCTCACTGACGTTTCGTGAAGCGACCGCGATCGATTTGGCTGGGCGAGATGTTTTGGAGTCAGTGCAGACGAGCGTTTATCCAAAAGTCATTGATTGTCCGCCTCGTGGTTCCGCGAAACCATCTCTGGATGCGGTTGCGAAAGACGGCATTCAATTAAGGGTTAAAACGCGAGTCACCGTTCGTGCAAACTTGCAGCAGCTGATCGGTGGTGCAACGGAGGAAACAATTATCGCTCGAGTTGGTGAAGGTATTGTGAGCGCGATCGGGTCTGCTGAGAATCACAAAGCAGTTCTTGAGAACCCGGATGTAATCAGTAAGGCCGTGTTGGCGAAAAGACTGGACTCACAGACAGCATTTGAGATTGTTTCGATCGATATTGCGGATATCGATGTTGGGGCAAATATTGGTGCTAGGCTTCAGGCGGATCAGGCGGAAGCAGACACTCAGGTTGCACGTGCGCGTGCAGAAGGAAAGCGTGCTTCAGCAGTTGCGGAAGAGCAAGAGAACCAAGCCAAAATTCAAGAGAGCAAGGCTTCGGTCGTGCTTGCACAGGCGGCAGTGCCACGTGCAATGGCTGAGGCTTTCCAAACTGGAAAATTGAATATCCTCGACTACTACAAACTACAGAATGTTGCCGCGGATACTGAAATGAGGAAATCACTTTCGATCAGTGCTCATGGTGGCAGTGATTCATCCGACTCGAAGTAAGACTACGAACGCTCACGCCTTCACATAGCTGTCTCTTATACACATCTGACGCTGCCGACGACTCCTTACGT
>CAJXTM010000913.1 GCA_913061385.1 uncultured Rhodopirellula sp.
CGTAAGGAGTCGTCGGCAGCGTCAGATGTGTATAAGAGACAGCGGATGGTTTTTGTGAATGGCCTGTACAATGCCGAGGCTTTGAAAGGCAATATTCATAGTTCGCAAACCGGAAATCTGTTGTCCGGGGCTCCGTTATCATCAGGTGGAATGATTCGTTCCGGAACGAGCATGGACCAGGTCGTATCTCAGCGGATTGGGAAACGCACCAAGTTGCCAAGTCTGGTGTTGGGATGTGAGAAAGCCAATCCGTCAGTACATAAGAATTATTCGATGCTTTACAGCTCGCATATCTCATGGAGCAGCCCGACTTCACCGACTCCACTTGAAGTTTATCCAGCGCTCGCGTTTGATCAGCTTTTTAAAAATGCTGCGGGTCGGAGCGACCGAAGTGTTCTGGATGAAATTTTACAGGATGCAAGTGATGTTCGTCGTCAGATCAGCCAATCTGATCGCCAGAAGCTCGATGAGTATTTGAATTCGGTACGTGAAATTGAAAAACGTATTGAACGAGCTGGTCAGAAGGGTGAATTGCAGGGGTGGCGACCAACTTTGACAGAGCCGAACTTGCCGCGCCCAGCTGACGGCTATCCTCAGGACATTGTTGAACACATGCGATTGATGTGTGACATCTTGGTACTTGCGTTTCAGACTGACACGACACGCGTTTGTACGTTGAAATTGAACAACGACCATGGGACTTTGCGGTTTCCCCACCTTGGTGTTGATTACATGATTCATCACCTGTTGTCGCACACGGATTCAGAAGATTGGTTGAGAGTGAATCAGTTTTTTCTCGAACAGGTGGCCTACATTGCCAAACGTCTTGATTCTATTCAGGAAGGGGAACGTACTGCCTTGGACAACTCAATGATCATGCTTTGCTCAAGCATGCTGACCGGTAATCATGAGGCAAGTCGGCTACCTGTGGTGGTGCTCGGCTCTGCGGGTGGACAAATCAAAGGAGGGCAGAATCTCGATTATTCCGGCGAATCTAACCGACAAATGTGCCGACTGTATCTTAGTTTGATGGATAAGATGGGGGTAAAACTGGATCAGTTCGGTGATGCCACGGAACGTCTTCCGGAAGTCTAGGACAGAGTTGGTTATTAATTGTTTTTTTTGCAACGTTAGAAAGCGTTCTGTTTGCCCAATGAATTACCCATGTCGTAACTGGAATGTCGTTTGCCTTATGCTGGCGATGCTTGGTTCGCTACCGAGGGATGTTGCCGCGGTCGAACCGGTGATTGCTGTTAAATCCGACGAAATTGCCAAAAGCAGAATGGCGGTAACGATTGGGCAGAAAATTTTTCTCGATCGCAAGTTGTCACTTCCGGTCGGGCAGGCGTGCGTTTCCTGCCACAGTCCGTCGGCTGCGTTTGCTGATGCTCGTTCGGTTTCACCAGGCGCGGTCAAAGGTCGGAAGGGAAAACGCAATGCACCCTCGTTGATGTACGCGGCTTTGATTCCCAGTTTTGCGTATGAAGACTTGTTCACAAAAGATGGAAGCGAAATTTACGCTTACGAAGGTGGTTTGTTCCACGACGGCAGGGCACGTGATTTATTTGAACAGGTTCAACAACCTTTCTTTGATCGTAACGAAATGAATCTTCCCGATCTTGCAGACTTGGCCACCCGGTTGAGAAGGGCAGAATATGCAGCAGAATTTGAACAGTGGATTGGTACCCGGCGTTGGAATGATGATAGCCAATTGACCTACCATGCCTTTCGAGCATTGGTGGAGTTTTTGAAGGAGCCAATGTTTCGGCCATTTGATGCTAGGATCGATGAGTATCTGGCAGGGAACAGCGAGGCGTTATCCACAGCAGAGATCCGTGGTCTAGAAGTTTTCCGTGGAGCAGGTAAGTGTGCAGACTGTCACTTTCTAGAACCAACTGGCTGGAGCCCCGCATTGTTGAGCGACTTTGGCTATGACAACCTTGGTGTGCCTTCGCGAGGTGAGAAAGATCCAGGGTTGGGTGCGAGGATTGGTGCCGAGGGAATGGGCCAGTTTCGGGCGCCGTCGTTGCGAAATGTCGAGTTGACTGCACCCTACATGCACAATGGTTCGATTGCGACCTTGCAGGAGGTAATGGAATTCTACAACAAGAGAGACGTGGAAACTAAACGATGGGGTGCTACCGACTATCCCGAAACCGTTAACCGGGAAGACATGGGTAAACTGAATTTGACAGATCAACAAGTCAAAGATCTGGTTGCCTTAATGAGTGCATTTACTGATCAGAGTGTGGTGGCGCGTAAGTCAGGGCAGCAGTTCCCAAAGCCGCCGAAAACGGTTCCGTCGACTGCTGCCAAACGCCTCTACTTTCCCGATTGGACGCACCGCTTGCACCCTGCGTTTCCGGGGGTTGTTGATCAGGTGCCCGTATCACCTCAGCCAAGATCACAGCAGGAAACAAGTGATCGTGCGAAGTGAACTCTTAGTTTGGTCAACTATGCTTTCTGGTGTCAGGGTTTGAGTTGGGATTGTGAGCGATTGATGTTTTGTATCGGAGCGTTGTCGCAGTGGGGTTCTGAGCGGTTTTTGGGGAACGAATGCAACCCAGCACGGCGTTATGCATTTTATTCGCTTTGTTCAGTGAATCACCTCTCCGGATGGGCAACGAAGAACCGCCCAAATGCCGATGAAGGTAGGGAACGTGAAGAGGCGTAGCCGCCGTCGTTTACCGATCGGGGCTTCCGTTGACGTTTTATTTGTCGTAAATCCTTTGATAACAAACAGTTGTGGGGCTGTCTCTTATACACATCTGACGCTGCC
>CAJXTM010000914.1 GCA_913061385.1 uncultured Rhodopirellula sp.
CGAGATCAGCCTCGGTCTCGTGGGCTCGGAGATGTGTATAAGAGACAGGTGCTGCCCGCGTTCAAGGCGACACCTGTATCGGTGAGATCAGAGTTCTGCCCAGGCAATGCCGGTAAATCACCGGGGACGTCATCGGCCCGCCCAGATGGCTGCTTGGCTTGCCGGGCGGTTGTTTGCTCACCCAAGGCTCGAATTACGTTCCCAGCCTGTGGATTTGTCTCAGACGGATTTTCAGACTGATTTCCAGACTGATTTCCAGACGGATTTTCAGACTGGGGCTCAGCATCGCTTGATGCGTTGTCTTGACCACCGGCGGGGGTTTCGCCCGGACCGGGCCCATGTTCTTCGGCTGACATCTAACTTGTTTTCAAAATAGTGAAGAACGAGGTCCTGTATTTCACGTGCTGTGTTTCAGGTGCTGTGTTTCACAGCGCAGCTCTGTGTGTTTTCCAAGCGGCAACTCATGAAACTTCTATTCTAACGACACTCGCCACCCCTCTGCAGCTTCCCAATCAGCAGACAGCAACAAACTGGGCAAGATGAGTCAACTATTCCGGCGATCCGTTTGGTTCTTTATCTAACGATGAAATAGGTCGATTCAGTCGTATAAGTCAATATACGTACCCGGACTGCACGGACCGTCCTATGAAAAGCAAGTTGAGAAGGCTCACTTTTGCCGCCCTTCTACTCTCAGGCACCAGCATGACATTCGCAGAGGATGGTGCAAGCGCCGTTGGCGATTTACCAGGATATGGTGCAATATCCAAGACAACCTCTCAAACATTCGCGTCAGGCCGTTCGGCGACTCGGGTCGGCGACTTGGGTTTTTTCGGTGCAGATAATCCCAACGCAGTTTCCGACTTGGGTTCAAATTACGTCAGCGACGAATCAACCAATATTGTCTCGGATCTCGGTTCGAACATTGTTGGCGACTTGGCACCTGAGTTTGCTCCCTCCACGCAGCGTGGTACGGTAGTCATTGGCTTGGCACCAAGCATGCTGACCGACCTTCCCGAAGGTGCACGCTCGAACTTTGTCGAGGCGGTGCCACTGCCGATCATCGCACCGCCAACCGCTGTCGTTTCGGAAGAACTGCTCGATACCACTGCAAAGGTAGAGAAAGCCAAGCCCAGCAAAAAGCTTGTCACTAAAAAATCAAAAGTCAAGTACTCGGAGGCAACCTCCAAAGCCCCGAAGTCACAGAGCCAAACGCCTGATGGCCTTCAGAACGTAACAGTGCAACCGTTTCAGCCGATTGGTTTCAAATCGGAGCCGAAGGAAACCGCTGGCTGCGACTGCGGGGAGACCTGCGATGGTGGCTGCGACACATCGTGTGAGCCGTCCCACGGACTGAGAATTGGCGGTCTGTTCGACCGCTGCCCGGATGACAGTTGGCTCAGTACGGAATTTCTTCTATGGCACACACAGGACCGTGAATCACCACCCCTCGTCACCACGTCTGCTCCGGACACTTTTCCTGTGTTGCCAGATGCCCAAGTAGTCTTTGGCGACAAACTTAAAGGTGAATTCTCTGGTGGATTCCGCCTGGATGCGGGAAAATACCTTACGGATAACTTTGGAGTAGGTGGACGATTCTGGATCCTTGCAAACAATAACGATTCCTACTACGCCGACGCTTTCCCCAACGAAACATCGATGGGGCGTCCCTTCTTTAACTCCCAAGCTGGTACCGAGGACGCACTGTTGATCAGTGGCCTCAACGGCTCCATCGTGGGCGGTGGAACGTTTGAAGGGACAGTTGCCGCTGACAGCTCCATCAACATGTGGGCTGCGGAGGTTTACACCCGACTGCGACTTAACTGTAACAGCAAGTGCAAAATTGAATTCCTCTCCGGATACTCGCACTTGAGCCTGGAGGACAATTTGGAAATCAGCAGTGTCACTTTTAACACGTCAACTGCAGATGCCTACGAATTCAACGACAGTTTTAACACCAAAAACCGATTCGATGGAGGTCAGCTCGGCTTCGAAATGTCCCTGACTGAAGGTCGCTGGACATTCCGGTCCATGACCAAAGTTCATCTCGGGAACATGAACCAACAGGTATCCATCGTCGGCACCCATGTGTCGCCCAGCGATACAGGAAGCGGTGGGTTGCTGGCACTAGGCAATCAGGGAACGTACGAGCGAGACAAATTTGCATTCATCCCAGAGGCAAACCTAAAGCTCGAGTACTGCGTGCGAAAGAACATGGCACTGAGCATTGGCTACAGCTTCCTATATTTCGACAATGTTGCTCTTGCAGGTGCTCAAATCGATCCTATCATCGATCCCACCGGCCCAAATCCGATCGGAATCTCGGGGCCACCTTGGCCGGCAAACCCAGCGTTCAGCTTCCAGGATTCCGGAATGTGGGTACAAGGACTGGACCTCGGCCTCACTTACAACTTCTAGGTGAAGTCGCAAAATTGGCTGTGCCCGCGTGCTCTAGACACTGACGCGGAACGCTCGTCACAACGCATGTCGGTAGCGATTCGAACCTGACCCGCTAGCAAAACACAACAAACAGCGTGAGGACAAGGGTCCTCACGCTGTTTTTGCATATCAACTTCGCATTCCTCATTTCTCTGAGCCCAGCGAGCAAGTCATGCCCCAAGCTCACATCGCTCTCGGCTTGTGGCCGATTGCCGGCATCACCACTGTCGGAGTTTCCGCAGTCGACGCGGCCGAAACGGTGACCGCCGCCATAGACTCAGGTATCACCCTGTCTCTTATACACATCTCCGAGCCCACGAGACCGAGGCTGATCT
>CAJXTM010000915.1 GCA_913061385.1 uncultured Rhodopirellula sp.
TGTTGTTGGACCGGAGCTTGTTGTTGGACCGGAGCTTGTTGTTGGACCGGAGCTTCTTGCTGGACCGGAGCTTCTTGCTGGACCGGAGCTTCTTGCTGTGCGGGAGCTTCTTGCTGTGCAGGAGCTTGTTGTTGGACCGGAGCTTGTTGTTGGACAGGAGCCTCTTGGTCTGTAGCAGGTTCTCGTGCTACCGAGGCTTGTGGATTGACGGAGGTATTGTTTTCCACAGTGTTGTCTTCTCTTGGGGTGGCGGCATCTGTGTGAGGGGCGACGTCGCTGACGACGTCTGTAGCCGTCGCGACGGGTTCTGTCTCAATAGACGAGGTTTCTGCGTGGAGCGGGCTGTTTTGCTCTGCCTCTCCTGAGGTGTGATCGCCTACTTGTCCAAGATTTTCGGGAGCCTGATCGCGTGGGTCTGGGCCGTTGGACGGTTCGACCTGACGCGATTCTTGGTTCGCGTCGGCTGCGGGAGATTGTGTTTTTTGTGCTTCGTTTGCCGACATTGGAAAGATCTTTTGGAGTGAGCGTCGGCGCGCAATTCCAACACAAGCAGCAAACTTGCGATGCAACTGGCAAACGACTGAAGGGTTCGTACGCAATCAACAATCGGCTTAATGCCGATCATCACACCGATAGCGACTCCGCTTCGTTCACACAAATTCTTTCGCTCGCCATCTATTGTGGCGTTCGCGTGTTTTTCACGCGTCAGGAAGACTTGCCGCATCAATCCCACATGTTGACCGCCATGACGCGATGCTCAACTTGGTCGTCTCGTCGAAACGCGGCGACCTCGATTACTGCAGGGACTCAGGTGAAGAGACAAAATATCGCACGGGTGAATTATGCGATAGGGTTTTTTTGAGATGATTGTCGAAAAGATCGGCCGCTATTCTTGGGTTGCCAGCATAACCGTAAGTAATCCGGACGCGATCTCCAGAGCGAAGTTGGTGGTTGAAAAACAGCCAATGCAGTAAAGGCAGGAAATGACTTCGCTGTCGGCTGTCTTTGGTGGTCATTTGCCCCCTACGCAGGGACCTGCCTCTGCGTACATTCCGCTCAGCAATGGGCAGACTACTGGTTGGGATTCTTGAGCATTTTGAGTTCGCCCTCGATTTTATCGAGCCGATCGAGAATTCGCTTCAGTGCATCCATCACTTTTGCATCAGCGGACGGTGTTTTCTTTGTTTTGCCCTTTTTCGTTGCGAGTGGCTCTTTGGTGGAAGGTGTGTTTTTTTGCTCACTGCCAAAGCTGTACTCCTGCTTTTTTCCGTCCGGACCAATGACGATCGCGCGTGCTTGAATATTTCCAACGTTCATGCCGCTCACATCGATCCCCTTCATTGCATCCATCAGTTGCTTCCGCATGTCAGCTGGCAAGTCTGATGCAGCGTCCTTCAGTAATGAGCTGAGATCCATTTTTGGGGACATGATTCCCGGGGTTTTTCCGGCGTCAACCTTGATTTGCAGTCCACGGTTCTGGCCGGCTTTATTTATTGCTGCTTCAACTTGTTGGCGAACCTGCTCTGGCAGGCCCTTTAGCATTTGTTTGTTTTTGAAAATATCGCCTTCGAGGTTCTTTTCGATCTTTTCTTCCTGCACGACTCCGTCTGGGCCGACAATGATCGTGTGATACGAAATGCTGCCGCCACTAGCCTGTTGTTTAGATGTTTGCTTTTTGGAGGTGCTGTCAGCTTTACCTTTCTTGGTGCTCATCACCTCTGAAATATTCTTCAGTTGTTTCTCGATAACCGCGGGTGAGCTATTCAGTTCGATGATTTGAGGTACGCCATTGATCTCAATGATGACCTGTCCTGTGGTTTCAGTTTTCTCTTTTCCTGAACCGTTTGCGTCTTTGTCTTTCGAAAATGCGGGTGTGTACAACAGCAATGCTGCGACGACTGCGGAGAAGGCTGGCTTTTTCATGATGAACTTTTGGTTGTGGGAAAAGTTGGTCATTGCAAATTGTTTAGTTGAATGAGGCAACCGAGTTCGCTGGATTTCTGGTATCCCCCCGGATGCTTGCACTTGCACATTAGTATTTGCAGCGACGGAAAATCAAGCTCCGAGATCAGCTCAAGACTATCGGATCTACGGTTAAGAACCAAGACTGAACCCTGCTTGAGTCGCTTCCATGTGGGGTAATGGAGAGACTTCATCAAGCCGTCCCAATACCGTGAGTCTGTTATGATGCTCAATGAGCCGGATAGATTGGTTCAGTAACGTCGCTGATCTGATTGGTTTGCAATGTGAATTGAAATTCTCGATTGAGTAGATGGATACGATCTGAATGAAATTTTTGACATCGCTGAGCGGTTGTAGCTCTGTCCCGTTTTCTGCACGGCATGTCCTGCTTGCTGAAAGGGCTGTTCCTAGTCGTGCACATTGGCACGCGGTGGTTCACTGCATTGGTGCCTGCCTGGTCGTGGTGGTCTCTATGCCGGCGTTGCGGGCGCAATCTAATTCGCCGCTGAATCGTTCGCCGCAGCCGCCGGTTGGTGCACCTCAGCCGGTAGCCGGGCTGGGGATCATGGCAGGGTCGGTCTCACATGATTCTGCGTTGGTTCAAGTGCGGTTGAGTGAGAGTGAAGAACTCACGGAGGGTGATTTGCCAGGAGCTTGGGGGGTTGTTGAGTTTTCGCTTAGCTCTGGAGCCTCAGAGCATGTGTTGATGGCCCACTCTTTCCCCCAGCGGGATTTCATTGCACGGGTCAAGTTTGATGCTGTCTCTTATACACATCTGACGCTGCCGACGACTCCTTACGTGTAG
>CAJXTM010000916.1 GCA_913061385.1 uncultured Rhodopirellula sp.
ACGAGATCAGCCTCGGTCTCGTGGGCTCGGAGATGTGTATAAGAGACAGCCACACCCCCACATTGTATTTCAATGAAAACACAGCGATCCACAACCACCAAGGTATCGTGCAAGCATTCCCATGATGCCTGATCGCAAGTGGTTACCCACCAACGGAACTATTTGCGTTGGAGAATACAGTCGCGACACGAACTGGATCCAAAAAGCAGCGATTGTTATCGATCAATCCTGCCTGGTTGCCGATGCATCACCTGTCGAAGATTCACCTGTCAAATTGACTAATTTCAGCTCTGACGCAATGAAGCGTCCATCAACCACCTTCCCGCTCACTATTGCTTTTCGCACACAATTGCACAGGCCATCAGTCGCGTGAGCATCCCCATGATCGTCAATGGAACTGCCATCGACATAGTAAACGTGCTCATTCATCCTTACGGCTAAATCACAACCTTCACCAGACATTCCAAACTGGCATTGGCCACACGACACCTCCACTTCAGCTGACCGCGTCTCCACAGATTCACTGACTGCATCCTGAGATTGGGGTTCCTCGCTTTCAAAAACCATGTAACTACGGTCTGGCTGACAACCGACAAAGCAAAGCGACACACAAAACAACAGGATTTTGACACAACACTTCATTTGACAGTGACTCCTAGCATCAATCTGAACTCGAAACTCGCAAAGAGTCGCCGGCAGAGGGCTGAATACTGAGCACGTCCCAGAGAGCGTACTCACACGATCCGTGATGATACCATGCTTCGCGGCGTTGAACCGTTATCAGATCGCTAACGAATTTCAATTCTGCCCCGCACGTAGTGGCTTGTACCAGTCTGCCTGCCGAGCATGTGCACCGAGTTCCACCTGCCTGCCGGTGTCGCCCTGTTTCCGCATCCAACGCTGCAGTTCATCAGAGAGTTCCTGCTTGCGAGTCACAAGGTCTTTCTGATCAGCCAAATTGGTCTGACAATACGGGTCTGCAATGACATCGTATAGCTCTTCGGCAGGTCGGTTCAGATACCGTGCTGCACGACTTCGAGTTTCCTCATCCATCTCGCGAGTGCTTTCAAACAACTTACGTGAGACGGGGATACTAAATTGGTTTTCGGGAAACAGGTTGCGGATATACCGGTATTGTTTTCCGACCACCGTTCGTATCCCGTACGGGTCACGATATCCGTTTACCCCACGCGTTGTCTGAATGCTGAAAGCATACTTGCTGTGCGCCTTTGTTTTCCCCTGCAGCAATCCCAAAAAGGATCTGCCGTCGAGCGTATCAGGAATCTCGACATCAGCTGCTTCAAGGAAAGTCGGTAAAACGTCGGTGTATTCGACAATCGCATCCGTTTCACTTCCCCGCTGCACAACGTTAGGCCATGAAACGACCATTCCGCTGGCAACACCGATTTCATAGCAGGTCCACTTTCCGAATGGGAATCCGCTACCTTGCTCGGTCGCAACGACCAAACACGTTTCGTCCTTCAAACCCAGGTGATCAACCATGGCCGCAACCTCACCGACCTGTCCATCGAAGTAGGTAATTTCTGCAAGGTACCGTGCATATTCACCTCGTTGAAAGTCAAACTGCTGCGGGCTGAGTTTGGCATCACGGTAAGGTTTTGGCTCCCCTTTTGTGTAAGGCGCGTGCGGCTCATTCGAACATAGAAAAAGGCAGAACGGCTGTTTTTTCTCAGCGGACTCTTGCATGAAACTGAGCACATCGTGATAACGCCACCCGTCAACCACCGGCACATCCTGATCGGGTGGATCAGCAAATTCCTTCAAGTATTCGAACGGGAATACAGACAACGGGGCAATGTGGGTCTTGCCCGCCAAACCAACTCGATAACCACCCTCGGTGAGGTAATGAGGAATACTCTGCACATTCTCATACGCCTTGGCATGATTCGGGTGGGCACCGCTTCTGACGGGATACATGCCGGTGTAGAGTGCATGCCGAGTGGGTGAGCACATTGGCGCGGCCTGATAACAGCGTTGAAATGTCATCCCAGCCTCTGCCAAACGGTTGATGTTTGGCGTTTTCGCAGGCCCGCCATACAGTTCTAGATCGCGGTAACTGCAATCATCAGCAAGAATGAAGACAAAATTCGGACGCTCAGCCAACACATGCGATTTGCCAACGAACATTGCCAACCAACCACCAATCAAAAAAGCACTGATGGACAGCCAACCGAAGGGGTTTGAGACACACTTGCTCATAGCATCAATTCTCACAGCATCTGTGCACACAGAGATCCTCACATTTCAAAAACAAGAGTACGCACCGATTTTCCGAGCATCGGCTCGCCAGCTTTCACAGGCTCACAGTCTCGTTGGTGATCCGTTTGACGAACTTGATCTAGCTGGTAACCGGCGGGTGCTTCAAACTGAACATCATGAATGTCATCAGAGTCATTGATGACCACTACCACCAATTTTGATAGGTCAGGAGAGCGATAAGCAGATACCTGAAGGTGCGTCGGTGAATCGACGGCAAGTCGCTGATAGCCAGGCCGCACAAATGCCGAATACTGCCGAAAGGTATAATACTTTTTAGTTCTTTCAAGAAACCTCTGAAAACCATTTTCGGTTTCTTCTTGAACTAACACCAAACCCTCGTCTCGATGTTTTTGCCTGATATTTGGATCCTTCACTCGCTCAGGTGCCAAGCTATAGACCAGCCCCCACCAGAGGAAAGCATTCGCCTCAGCATCATTCCTGTCTCTTATACACATCTCCGAGCCCACGAGACCGAGGCTGATCT
>CAJXTM010000917.1 GCA_913061385.1 uncultured Rhodopirellula sp.
CGAGATCAGCCTCGGTCTCGTGGGCTCGGAGATGTGTATAAGAGACAGGCAGCATCCCACCCCAATCCCTCGCTCCAAAAACGCAGGGAATTTTTAAATACAACGGCAAGTGGACTTGGCATGGCTGCATTGGGATCGATGTTATCCAACGATGGCCTACTGCCGCAAGCTACTGCATCAGACGAGTTAGTGAATCCCTTAGCGCCAAAAGATCCACATTTTGAGCCAAAGGCGAAGGCGTGCATTTTCATTTTCATGGCTGGCGCTCCGTCACATCTGGATCTGTTTGACGAGAAACCGATTCTGAAAGAGCGGCATGGTGAGCCCCTGCCTGACTCAATGTTAGAGAAGGTCCGATTCGCATTCATAAAAAAGGAAAACGCTCTCTTGCAGGGGTCCCCCTACAAGTTCTCACAATACGGCGAAGGCGGTATGAATCTCAGTGAACTGCTGCCAAACCTGGGCTCCGTCGCGGATGATCTGTTACTGGTTCGGTCGCTTCATACCGAGCAGTTCAATCACCATCCGGGGCAACTGATGATGCAATGCGGACGTGGCACCTTTGGTCTTCCCACGATGGGTTCATGGTTGACCTACGGACTCGGCAGCGAAACCCAAAACCTTCCAGGATATGTGGTTCTCAATAGCGGTCGTGGATCATCAGGTGGCGCAACACTTTGGCAATCCGGCTTTTTACCCTCAACTCATGCTGGGGTCCTTTTCCGCAACCAAGGCGAACCAGTTCTGAATCTCGCCAACCCAGAAGGCATTCCGATGTCCCTTCAGCGTGAGGGACTTAACGCGATTAAAGACATCAATGCAAACCGCTATCAGGAAATCAATGATCCGGAGATAGCTGCTCGAATTGCCTCCTATGAACTGGCCTTCAGAATGCAAAGTGCGGCACCGGAATTGATCGATCTGTCCAAAGAATCAAAGCAAACATTGGACGCTTATGGTGTTGAGCGTGACGAACCCAAAGACCTTGGTGGTCGGGGCAAGCAGGGCGATACTTACCGCAGTTTCGCTAAAAATTGTTTGCTCGCTCGCCGGATGGTTGAGCGAGGAGTCCGGTTCGTGAATATCATTTACGCGTCTTGGGATCACCACAGCAACATTCCCAAAGAATTGCCTTATAACGCAGGCTGCGTCGATCAACCAATCGCCGCGTTAATCAGTGACCTCAAACAGCGAGGCATGCTTGACTCAACCATGGTCGTCTGGGGCAGTGAGTTCGGCCGCACGCCGCTGGGGGAAAACCGCAACGGGAAACGCGAGGTGGGAACGGGCCGAGATCATCATCCCTACTCATTCAGCATGCTGATGTCAGGTGGCGGACTGAAAGGAGGCCACACTTATGGTGAAACCGACGAGATTGGCTGGCATGCTACAGAGAACCGCGTCCACGTCAACGACCTGCACGCCACCATGTTGCACCAGTTCGGGCTAGACCATCTGAAACTGACTCATCGGTTTCAGGGGCGGGACTATCGGCTCACTGACGTTGGCGGCAAGGTGATCCCGGAATGGATCAATTAGCAAGGGCTCTAAACTGAAATCTGTCCAACTCTCATGTCGTTTCACTTGCCAACCAAAATCAACAACGACACGCTAAGCCAAGATCTCACTAACGACCCGCGCCGACTCGACCCCGGTCAATCGAAAATCGAGACCTTGGGACCGGTACGAGAACCGTTCATGCTCGATACCCATCAAGTGAAGAACAGTTGCGTGCAAGTCGCGAACATGAACGGGATCGACGACGGCGTTATAGCTATAGTCATCCGTCGCTCCGTAAGTCACGCCACTCTTGACCCCACCACCAGCCATCCAAATTGTGAAGCAGCGTGGATGGTGGTCACGTCCTCCCTCGGGACTGTCCCATTTTCCTTGCCCCGCTGGACTTCGCCCAAATTCGCCACCCCAAATCACCAACGTTTCATCCAGCATGCCCCGCTGCTTGAGGTCCCTGACCAGCGCCGCACTGGCTTGATCGGTGTCTCGACAACGTGCCGTACACCAACTTCGTAACCTACTGTGATGATCCCAATCGGGATGAAACAATTGTATGAAACGGACGCCCTTTTCAGCCAATCGTCTCGCGAGGATGCAATTAGCAGCATAACTACCCGCTCGCCTTGAATCTGGCCCATACATCTCAAACGTCGACTCCGGCTCATCTGACACATCCGTCAGGTCAGGGACACTGGCCTGCATCCGATAAGCCATTTCATACTGCTGGATCCGCGTCTCGATCTCAGGATCACCGGTCTGTTGCTGCCGAATTGCATTGATCTCATTGAGCCCATCCAGCATCCCTCTACGTAGATCTCTGGGTAGGCCATCAGGATCATTGAGATAAAGAACTGGATCCTTTGCGCTGCGTAGTTTAACTCCTTGGTATTCAGACGGAAGAAAACCACTACCCCAGTAGTGGTCGTACAAGGGCTGATCACTACCGCGTTTCATTTTTGATAGCAGCACCAGATAGTCAGGAAGATCACGATTTTCGCTACCCAGTCCGTAACTAAACCAACACCCCATGCTTGGACGTCCCGTCAGATGATGCCCTGTGAGGAATTTGGTCATCGCTGGCGCGTGGTTAATTTGGTCAGTGACCATCGACTTAACAAAACACAAATCGTCAGCGATGTCCGCAATGTGTGGCAACCAATCACTCACGGTTGCACCCGATTCACCGCGCTGTTGAAACACCTGTCTCTTATACACATCTGACGCTGCCGACGACTCCTTACGTGTAG
>CAJXTM010000918.1 GCA_913061385.1 uncultured Rhodopirellula sp.
CGAGATCAGCCTCGGTCTCGTGGGCTCGGAGATGTGTATAAGAGACAGGCGTATCATTCTCGATGCCCCACTCTGCTAGTTGTTTGGTCAGGCGTCCCACGTTGTCATCAATGTTCTCGATCATTCCGTAGAATCCCACGGTGCTGCTGTTCATTCCGGCATCAATGAATTTCTTTTTGTAGGAGTCGGGTGCAATGTATGGCCCGTGGGGAGCATTGGTTGTGATGTACGCAAAGAATGGTTTCTTCCCTTTCTGCGAACCCATCCACTTGATTGCTTCGGTAAAGAAAATGTCGGTGCAGAAACCTTTTGTTTTCTCAAAGATGTTGTTGTGCAGGATTGCAGGATCAAAGTATTTGTTGCCGGGAGCGTCGCCGCAACTGCCAGCATAGGATTGGCCAATTCCGCCGGCGCCGTGGATAAATACTTCATCGAAACCACGTTGATCGGGTCGATACGGGGCTTGGTCTCCGAGATGCCATTTACCAAAAATCCCTGTGGTGTATCCAGCATCGTGAAGCATTTCCGGCATTGTTGGGACACCTAGTTTCATGCGTTCACGCTCCAAGATGGTGTGCGTTACGCCTACATAAAACGGAGCTCGCCCAGACATGATTGCAGACCGTGTCGGAGCGCACGTAGGGCTAACTTGGAAGCGGGTGAACCGCAAACTCTCATCGCGAAGTTGATCCAGGTTGGGGGTCGCAAGGTGAGGGTTTCCATGACCAGAAAGATCGTAATAGCCTTGGTCATCCGTCATGATCAGAATGATGTTTGGTTGCTTGCCAAAAGCAGGTTCAGCACGAAGTTGCGTCGGGATACTGACGAAGCTGACGAGTATGGTGAGGCACAGAAGCGTACGAAGCATTTTTAGTCCCAAAAAGGTGGCTCAGGTGACGGCTTGCCGCGGGGGAATTTACCAAAAACAAGATGGAGTGAACCGGCACTCTGACAACTGATCTTAGACGAATCCAGTGGGGAAGTGTTGCCCACGTCAATCGTTTCTTAGCTTGTTGTTTCAATGCGACGCACGGAAATTAATAGCCGGAGTGTATCGACGCGACAATCAGTGTCGTCGTTAGCAACTGAGGTTCGCTTCCAAGGAAATACTTGTTGCACGCAGGTGTGTGAAAATGCGAACGGGAGTTCGCGTTTGCCTATGACGACCAGATCGATGAGACATTTGAGGTGGCCTGAAGCTAGGTTTGTGCAGAGGTTCCCGGTTGTCTCGTGGCGTTCCCGATCTACGGATACTGTACTTGGTTTTGTACTTAGTGGCAGTTGAAGGGTGGACGCATGCCTGAGGTGTTGCTTCGAGGCAGCATGTTCGGTTCGGCAATTCACTTTTCTGTTTTTGTGAGGATTTCCTGAAGCATAGTTGTAAGTTGTTCATCTGCTTCTTCCGGCGTTATGGTCCCGTTTGCAACCTGTTCAGCAAATTTCCGACAAGCATCGAAGTAACGTTTCCTGAGTCGTTCCACCGTTGTGATTTGGGTAGTCATCCCGAAATCCGGACCGCCCAGAACTGCTCGGTTGAATGCAGCTTGGTACGGGTAATCATCTCCAACGGTTTGCGTACTGCTGCCTTTACTGGGCGGAATGATCCATTCGGATCCCCCGGTTTTGCCACGCCCTTGTTGCCACGCAGTCAGCAGCTGCTCGTAATCATCTGACAAGCTTCCTGGGTCGTCCGGCGGCATGTGTTCATTGACATTCCAGCCAGAGGCGGTGAATAGTTCGATTGTTTTCATGCCGACGCGGTGGCAATCGAAACAGGCGTTGCCCTTGATTCTGATCGTGCGCATGTCCCAGTGGGAACCACCTATCACATGGTAGGGAGAGTCGGCGGCGAGTAGCGGGATGACCGGTTCATTGGTTCCCGGGATCTTGGCAGCGGTGATAAAGGAGTTGGTAATGAATGGGTCACTCTGGTGGCATTGGACACATTGCATCGGAGCGGGGACAAATGCCTGATTGAACTCTTTCGGGTCATCAATCCAGGGCATCGTGCCTCGCATTCGCCATGTGACTTTGTCTAGTGATACCCAAGGTGCAATCTGGTCACCACTCTCAAAAAATGCGGTCGCACCGGTTTGCGTGTTGTAGCCGATCATTTGTACTGAACCCACAACTCGCGCGGGTGATGAGCTTGAGTTGCGACCAAACGCTACCCAAACAACATGGGGCAGTTTGACGCCCTCGGCAGTCCTCCCTTCGTATCGCTGTATGACAGAGCCCGACACCGTGCTTTTGCCGATCAGAACCGGGTTGTCACAGGTTGGGTAGTTTCCGTAAACCTGTTCCCCATCGATGAAAATCGGAATCTCTACTGCCTCGTCCAAAATAATCTTTGGAGGGACGCCGAGCTCGAACTCACACATGCGGGCGTATGCGATGGCTGTTTTCGGCATGTCAGATTCCATGCGAGTCGCCTGCGCTCCCGCCGTCGTATTCCCTGTCGAGTTGCCCGCTGTTGTTTTTGTCTTCTTATTCTTCGGGAGGCTGAGACGCTGTGCTCTCTCTGATGATGTGAGCGGGTACTCCCGTGTCTGGTCAGCGTTTTGTCCATGAAGCTGGGTAAGCATGGTGTTGCTGCTTGCAAGCATGCCTATGAACAGAAAGCATGGGACGCAACAGGCAAGAAAAATGCGATGGGACGCAGTGGAATTGTGTGGCATCGTGCTGAGAAAGAAAGAATT
Organism: uncultured Rhodopirellula sp.; assembly: GCA_913061385.1. Lineage (GTDB taxonomy): Bacteria > Planctomycetota > Planctomycetia > Pirellulales > Pirellulaceae > Rubripirellula. Next base: position 2,700 of record CAJXTM010000918.1, read on the forward strand.
GCGTTGAGATAAGAATCTGTCTCTTATACACATCTGACGCTGCCGACGACTCCTTACGTGTA
>CAJXTM010000919.1 GCA_913061385.1 uncultured Rhodopirellula sp.
GCAATTGTTCCCGAGTGCAATTGTTCCCGAGTGCAATTGTTCCCGAGTGCAATTGTTCCCGAGTGCAATTGTTCCCGAGTGCAATTGGTACATGCATGGTCACACTGCCATTGTTCAATTGCCGCAAATGGAGCATCGATCACGGGCCTGATACTGAAGTTCCTGCGATGGTGATGGCAGGTACTCGTGCCAGCTTGGTTTTGCTGAGCCTCTCTATAGGTTTTCTCTCATGCAACTGGTCGTCAGCAAAAGCTGAGAGTTGGTATCTCGTACTGCTGAATGATCACGACATTCCAATGGATCAATGCACCATGGTGATGTTCAGGGGTGACACTTCAGAAACCGCAGCAGAACCGGGGCAAGTAAGCCGGTGCAGTGTAGCTAATCAAGCACGCTATTTTGTTGATGTGGTAGCGGGGGGCTGCGCATTCTGCTTTTGGCGATTGCCATTCTTGTTTCTACTGGCCTTGTTGTTTTTGGCCTTCGCTTTTTTGTGGGCATTGGCCTTTAATTCTGTCTCGACTCCGTTATCGCCTTGCGACTTCATCCAAATGGCAAGCTCTTTCTTGAGTTCTGTGATTGTCGCTTGATGTTCAGGATGGTCGACCAGGTTGTGCATTTCGAGGGGATCATTGATCACATCAAAAAACTCGACCGGCGGCCGGTTTTGATAATTGGTGACAACCCACTGTGCTCGTTCATCACCCGCATCGGCGGCTCTTACGATGGACTTGAATTCAGCACTCTTCGTGCAGGCATTGGTGAAAAGTTGATCTGCTTGCAGATTTAGAATCAGCTTATGAGAACGAGAGCGGATTGACCTGATCGGATAGCTTGGGTTCCCGTTGATGATTCCTTTGGTGGTCATGATGCCAAAGACGTGTTGTTTGTGCTGATCGGTCTTCCCGGTCAGGACATCAACAAAACTGCGTCCATCCAGTGACCGATCAAGTTCTCCACCTGCGATATCAACAAAAGTTGGAGTGATGTCGACATATTCAAGCATTGCATCTGTCGTGGAACCTGCTTCGACTTTTCCTGGCCAGCGTACCACCATGGCTGATTGTAGCCCGCTGTCGTAGCAAGTCCACTTAGCGAACGGGAATGAATTTCCCTGCTCCGAGACGACCACGACCAGCGTATCTTTCTCGCGATCATGTTTCTTGAGCAACGCCAGGAGTTGGCCTACTTGGTCGTCGTAGTAGGTGACTTCAGCCAGATAGCGACTGAAGGCATCACGCACTTCCGGGGTATCAGCGAGATAAGGGGGCAGTTTTACATCTGCAGCGGGATAACGTGTGGCATCACCTTTATTCCATGGAGAGTGGGGCTCGTTGCTGCATGCGAAGATGCAGAACGGTGTTGAGTTGTCATCGCACTCTGCCATCATCTTGTCGATGGCAGCCATGTCGGGATTCTGTTTGTCGTTGCTGTATTCAAAGGTAAAGAGGTTGCGGGGCCCAATGTGAGTTTTTCCTGAGAGGGCAACACGGTAGCCCAGTGGCTGCAGATAATTTGTGATGTTGCCTACGTTGTCAAACGTTTGAGTGTGGTTGGGATATGCACCTGTCTTTACCGGATATTGGCCCGTGTAAATGTTGTGTCGCGTTGGCGAGCACATCGGAGCACACTGGAAGCAATGCGTCATTCGCATGCCCTCGGTCGCCAGATTGTCAATGTTTGGGGTGTGAGCTTGACCGCCGTAGCAACCCAAGTCCCGGAAAGTGCAGTCGTCAGCGATCACGAATAACAGGTTGGGGCGGGTGTCTGATGCCGACGCCTGAAGTGTGAGACTGGCAAAGACAACGAGGAGAAAGGTTGATTTCATTTGGTAGGCTTGTTACGCGGTGAAAATGAGGCTTTGGCGCTGCCGGCACGGGTGTTCGCGCTGATTGGCAGCCAATTCTTTTGGATGCATTTTGTGTCTTAGCAAGATCTTATCCTAGCACCAAAATCTCGGTTCCGCGACGACGTAGTGGTACGTAGGCGTCCCCGAGGAACTGCTTGGAGCAGTCAGCTATGGCGCGAAAAGCAAAGGTGTTTGCAAGTGAATAGAAAGCAAACGCTGCCGTCCGTGGCTGAGATGTCTAAAAGCAGGTAGCGGTTAAAACCGATCGCGTTTAAAGCGTGAACCTGCCAGTGAAAGTTTCTTGTAACAAGGTGTCTTCCATCGGCGAAAGGCTCAGAAAAGAGTAAGTCTGCTCGGGGTCTTCCGAAATGGTTCCAGCCCCACTCGCGGGCATGTGCGGAAGAATTGGATCCCGATGAACCTCAGGCCGTGGACAGTCGGTTGGGGGGCTTGCACTGGTTGGGGCGTGCGGAGTTTTGGTAATTTATTTCGGCTTGGCTACCATGGGAAACCGAGGTGCGTTGAGAAACAGGACGATCGAAATTCATGGTTTGGATCCTTGCATGGGATAGGAGAAAGGTCCCAACGCATTGCTCCCCAGACTGGATCTGAACTTCCTCAGGCTGCTTACACGATGCGGGTTGAAACTGCTGCCGGAGGTCCACAGTGGTTTTGTGCGGTAGGGGAGAGCACTCAGTACCCTGCTTTGCTAAGCATCAATCGTGCCAAGTGAAAGGTTTTTTCCCAGTGGCAGGCCAAGACCGATTTTTTCGCCTCATTTGCATGAAGCAGAAGTTGTGCAATGAGTAAAGGCTACCAGTTGCTTTGTAAAGGAAGCTGCTAGGCATCGAGTAGTTGATCGTCGAGCAGTTGATCGTCGAGCAGTTGATCGTCGAGCAGTTGATCGT
>CAJXTM010000920.1 GCA_913061385.1 uncultured Rhodopirellula sp.
GCGTCAGATGTGTATAAGAGACAGCTACTTCACCTGCGATGGGATGCAACTCATAGCTCATACCGAGTGCTGCGGCGGTTTTCGCCATTGCACCATGGAGCGCGTGATGTGTTTTCGTTAAAGCAGCACTGAACTGCTCTGTATCGATCTGTGCTTCGGGTTGAATGGCCTCAATGATGGAGCGGATGTTTTCGAAATGTTCTTTTTCCAACACCAGGTTCAGATTGATTTTGGCGGAAGTCGATGCTAGTCCAAAGCTCCATGCTGCGGCTTTTGATTCAACTTCGCACTCACTTCCCACTACCATTTCGATTTGTTGGACACAGTCGCAAAGTTGTTGGTCGTCACGCCGCATCACGATCATCGGGATGGGGCACCGTGACAACAGCACATCCATGACAGTCCCCGCACTGTCAATACCAACGTTTTCGAAGGATCGGCCAAATGGGCAGGGTATCAGGAGTAGATCTACGGCATGATCTTTGAGTGCGGCAAGGATTACATCGTAGGCATCACCATCTTGTCGTTGGATCGGTCGCCCGCCGGAAACTTGGGTTGCAAGTGTGACAGCAAGATCTTCATCTTGTTCGGTTTTGCCATCTCGTGCGTCCAACACTAATGTTTCCGTGTTGAATTGTTCCCTGAGAAAGTTTGCCGAAGCGAGGGTGTTCTCATCCTGTGACGAACCATCAAGGACGACGAGAATACGGGACGGTTTGATTGGAGTAAGTGAGGCCGCGGGCCCCACTTGTGCCTTTTCAAACATCCGCATCGATGCATCGACTTCGCGATCCAGTTCATTGGGTTCTGAACCTGTGCTCATGTTTTCCGCTTTCAATTTTCCTGTGTAAGACAGGATGAATAGTGATCAGTCTGATTCTAACTCAACAACACGCGTTTGCGTGGACTGGCGTGAAACTGTCTGCCTGCCATGCGTTCGCATGGCGATATTTGCTGTGGTGTTTTCTGTTTCAACACCCAGATTCAATCGATGCATCAGTGCGCAGCAAGAGGCGGAATCCAGCCCTCGTGATAGATGAAGCTGACATAAATAATGGCCCCTATTACCTGCATTAACATGATCGTGCCGCCAAGCTTCAGAAACATTCCCCAGCCCACTGTCTCGCCCGCTTCCCGTTTCAAAGCGTAAATGGCAATCACACACGAAATTGATCCGATGGGTGTTCCATTGCCACCCAGATTGCAGCAAATGATCAAAGTCCACCAAAGCGGCTCAGCGGGAACACCGTTTCCCGAGATGTCGCGCACAATCGGAATCAAGGTCGCTGCCACAGGAATATTATCGACAATGGAACTGGCGACGGCGGCAAAAATTCCTAACAAAGGCAGCAGTAATGACATTTCATTATCTGACAGTGCGATGACTTGCTGGGCGACCCATGCCAAAGCACCGGTTTGCTTAACACAACCAATGATGATGAAAAGACCCATGAAGAACATGATGACGGTCCAATTCACTTTCTGGATTGCATCTTCCACTCCTTTTCCAGCGAACAATAACGCTGCAGTGGCGCCAACCATGGCGATGAAGTCCATGCCGACGCCCAATTGTTGAGCGAACACAAAACCCAGGACAGTTGCCATCAGGATCACGGCACTGCGCAACAGCACTTTGCGGTTCTCCACCATCGCCCATGGATCAAATGTGTCAATTTGTTCGCGGAGCAATGCCTGTTCTTCGGCTGTTTGTTTCCATGGGAGCTCTTTGCGAAAGAAAATTCGTAAACCAACGATAGCAATGACCAGACTGACCAAAGCATACGGAAGAGAGATCTTCAGAAATTGGGAGTAGGGGATTTCGGCGGCAGTGCCAATCATGATGTTGGGCAGGCCGCTGGCGAACGTGGCGATGGCGCCACTGTTGGCGCAGATCGCCACGGTCAAAAGTAATGGTACAGGCTTGTAGTTCAAGGACCGACAGATGACCAAAACCAGCGAACTGAGAATCAGCATGGCCGGGACTATGGTCAGGACTGCTACGAACAGGAACGTCACAATGCAAAGCGTCAGAAAGAGGGTTGATGCCCTGCCACCAGTGAACCGGACAATCCACATGCTGAGAAAGTGAAACAGCCCACTCTTGCCGATCACGTCCACCAGAATGCCTGTGCCGATGATGACCCCGAAAATATTAAGGTCTTCCTCAAGCATGTCGTAGATCTTTTCGTACTCAAATAACCCCAGAGAGAGCGACAGTCCGACCAGAACGACCGCTCCGCAAAGCGCAGCAACAGTCTTGTGCATCGGTTCAATCGCCACACCGACGTAGGTGGCAAGCATGATTGCTGCAAATAGCAGCATGATCCAAGCAGGTGCCGGGGTGATGGATGCCGCTTCAGCACTGGAGGCGAGCAAGGGTAAATCCCAAAGGCATGGGTGCAGACACAATGCGGACATCAAAGGCCTTCGAGCGCTGGGTAGGACTGGTTCGATGCTTTACGAGCCACCAAGGCTAGCGCGTCTGCCGGAATTCAACAATCCCTGTCCGGAAATTGTGTGCCAGCCAAACGGGGCTGGGGTCTCAGCAGTTAGCCATCCGAAGCCATTTCTCTTGGCTCTAATACTTGCGGGATTGGCAATGCTTGCAAATGTAAAGCCGCCTCGCTGCGACATCGACCGTTGAAATCGGCTTCCCGCATCGTGGGCATTCTGTTTGCTTGTAGACCCTGAATCCTGTCTCTTATACACATCTGACGCTGCCGACGACTCCTTACGTGTAGA
>CAJXTM010000921.1 GCA_913061385.1 uncultured Rhodopirellula sp.
ATAATGGAGTGGTGACGTTCGAGTGTACAAAGCGTTCCGCCGCTCTTGGACTGTGGGGAGCGATGAGCATCTTTGGTTTAGACCTGTTTGAGCAGTTGGTTGATCGCGTTTTTCAGGTTGCAAAACAATTATCCGAGATGCTTGAAAACGCAAACGAGTTTGAGGTAGTGGGGGCACCGCAGGCAAATATTGTTGTGTTTCGCTACTTGCCAGATACTGGGACGTCCGGTGCGTCTAAGGCCAACGTCCCCCCAGACGAATCGGCCGTGAAGCTGAGCCAACTGCAGCTCCGTTTGCGGCGTGCTATGTTGGAATCCGGTTTCGGATATCTGACTCAAACCTCTTTGGATGACGAGATCTACTTACGATGCACGATCATGAATCCATTGACCGATGTTTCGCACTTGGCCGAGATCATAGAGAAGCTGAGGCAACTCGCACCGGTATTGTGGGGTGAGTTGCAAGAGCTGGGGCAAGATACGGCTTGAGCGAGTATTTGCCGATGCGTAGGGCAAGCCAGGAAACGTGCGTCTTAAGCCCCTTTCGGGCGGAACGCAATGAATCGACTCTCGTTAGTCGTTAGACGCGGACCCTCGATCAAGTCGATGCAGTACGGAATTGCCGGAAACACTGCGTCCAGGCATTCGCTGATTGCTTTGGGTTTCCCGGGTAGGTTCACGATCAGTGAGTTGCCACGGATTCCAGCGGTTTGTCTCGACAGGATTGCAGTGGCCACTTTTTCCAGTGATACCTTCCTCATGAGTTCACCAAATCCGTGCATCATTTTTTCGGAAACAGCTTCGGTTGCCTCAGGGGTGACGTCACGCAGTGCGGGGCCCGTGCCACCCGTCGTTACGACCAAGCAACAATGGTTATAATCGCAGAGTTCGCGCAAAGTGGTCTCAATCAAATTCTGATCATCCGAGATGATGCGTGATTCTGGGGTCCATGGGCTGGTCAGGACTTCATCCAGATAGTTGGCGATCGCGGGACCGCCGAGGTCTTCGTATTCACCTCGACTGGCGCGATCTGACACCGTTACGATCCCAATTTTTGCGCTGATCATGCCAGAATCTCCTTTACCACGCGAGCTTCTTCGACGCCTGTCAGCTTCGCATCCAGTCCCTGTTGTTTCACTGTGAATCGTTCATGGTCGATTCCCAGTGTGTGAAGGACAGTCGCATTGAAATCGTTGATGTGAACTGGATCTTTCAGAATGTTGTAGGAGTAATCATCTGTTTTGCCATAATCAAAACCTTGCTTGAATCCACCGCCAGCAACCCAAGTGCTGAAGCATCGACCATGGTGATCTCGGCCATGACTGGTCTCGGTGAGTTTGCCCTGGCTGTAAATCGTTCTTCCAAATTCGCCACCAAAGATCACAACGGTATCATCAAGCATACCACGCTGTTTCAGATCCTTGACGAGAGCAACAGCGGGTTGGTCTACACTCTTGCAGTTGGTGGTCAGTTCTTTGGGTAGATTGCCATGCTGATCCCAACCCCGGTGGAACAACTGTACAAACGGCACGCCGCGCTCCGCAAGCCTTCTAGCAATGATGCAGTTTGCAGCAAACGTGCCGGGTTTCTTTGAATCGTCGCCATAGAGTTTGTAGGTGTCTTCACTCTCGCTCGACAGATCCATCAGATCGGGTACCGATGTCTGCATGCGGTACGCCATTTCATACTGAGCAATCCGTGTCTGGATCTCAGGATCCCCAACGTCGCTGAACCGCGTGGCGTTAAGCTCGGCGATTCCGTCTAGCATTCGTCGTCGTGTTTCAGGATCGATGCCGTCTGGATTATTCAGGTACAGCACGGGATCTTCGCCACTGCGAAACTGCACTCCTTGATGCTTGGACGGTAGAAATCCAGAGCCCCATAGTCGCGAAAACAATGCTTGGCCTGCTTTTGCACCACGAGAAATCATGGTGACGTACGCAGGAAGATTCTCGTTGGGACTACCCAATCCATAACTGAGCCAGGAACCCATGCTTGGACGGCCCAACTGTTGTGTACCGGTATTGATGTACGTCATCGCCGGATCGTGGTTGACTGCCTCGGTGTTCATCGTACGAACGATCGTCATTTCGTCCACAATCGAAGCGGTGTGAGGCAGCAGTTCGCTATTGACCCAAGTGCCGCGTTCTCCATACTGCTTGAATTTGAACATCGGCGAGACACATGGAAACGTCTTTTGCCCGCTGGACATTCCGGTCAGACGCTGGCCATTGCGGATGGAGTCCGGTAGTTCAGTTCCGTGAAGCTTTTTCATCGCCGGCTTGTAGTCGAACATGTCGATGTGGCTAGGGCCGCCTGCCAGAAATAGGTAGATGACGCGTTTTGCCGTGGCTGGAAAGTGTGGCAGTTCCGCCAAGCCCGGGTTCGCACTTGAGCGTGGATTGGGGGCAGCATTACTTTGCTTTGAACCAGCCAGCAGGCTTGAAAGTGCTGCGGCGCCAAGGCAGCCGCGACCACGGCGAAGTAGCTGGCGCCGTGTCATCTGCAATTCAAATTCTTTGATCGGATTCATCGGTTTCAATATGCGTTGAGGACTATTCGCGGGTAAGTGTTTCATCAAGGTTCAAGATCGTACTGGCCACGATGGTCCAGGCTGCGTGCTCATTGGGCGGGAACGATTCGTCCCGCTTCGCCTCCCCGACAGAAAGCAGCTTTGTTGCAGCGTCCGGACTGTTTGAGTATTTCGTGGCTGTCTCTTATACACATCTGACGCTGCCGACG
>CAJXTM010000922.1 GCA_913061385.1 uncultured Rhodopirellula sp.
TCTACACGTAAGGAGTCGTCGGCAGCGTCAGATGTGTATAAGAGACAGATTCGGCACCGGTTCGCAAACTGTTGAACATGGTGTTGCTGCTGGCCATCAAGGACCACGCCAGCGACATTCACTTTGAACCTTTCGAAGACGAGTTCCGAATTCGCATTAAGGCGGAGGGCGTTCTTTATGAAATGGTACCACCGCCACGTCACTTGGCATTCGCCATTACGACACGAATCAAAGTGATGGCAAGTTTGGACATCGCTGAACGCAGGATGCCGCAGGATGGTCGAATTGAGCTGATGGTTGGTGGTCACCCGGTAGACCTTCGCGTCAGTGTTTTACCAACGATTTTCGGCGAAAGCGTTGTCATGCGGATTCTGGACCGCAGTGTCGTCAACCTTAGCCTGGAAAACGTAGGCATGGACGACGACATGATGTCCAAGTTCCGAGCTGCGATCGATCGGCCTAATGGAATTGTGCTGGTAACCGGTCCAACCGGAAGTGGTAAAACCACCACGCTGTACTCGTCGCTGACAGAACTCAATCAAATTTCAGACAAACTGATCACCACAGAGGATCCCGTCGAGTACGACATTGACGGGATTATCCAGATCCCGATCGACAACGATGTTGGCGTAACCTTCGCTGGTTGCCTGCGAGCCATTCTGCGACAGGACCCTGACACGATTCTGGTAGGTGAGATCCGCGACTTGGAAACTGCTGAAATTGCGATCCAGGCAGCACTGACGGGACACCTTGTATTCAGCACACTGCACACCAACGATGCTCCGGCAACAGTGACTCGCCTCAAAGACATGGGCATTCAGCCGTTCATGATCTGTGCCACGGTCGAGGCTATTCTCGCACAGCGTCTGGTGCGTCGCATCTGCACCAAGTGCCGGGAAGAAACCAAGGTCAGCACTTCGATGATGTCCGACTTGGGCATCAAACCAGACGACATCGTCGGCAAGAAGTTCTTCAAGGGAACGGGCTGCGACAACTGCAATAATACGGGCTACAAGGGACGCATCGCTCTGTTTGAATTGATGATTCTGAACGACAAGATTCGCGACATGGTACTGGGCAATGCATCGACAGACGAATTGCGTGAAGAGGCCCGCCTCAACGGCATGATGCCGCTGCGTGAGTTTGGAATCGCAGTAGCCGTCGACGGCATCACCACGCTTGATGAAGTGATCCGGGAAACCGTTTCGGACTAGCGCAGAAAAAACGCAGAAAAACATAGACATCGGGGCTCTCAGCACTCTTCAAACTTTGCGGAGAGCAACACCTGAGATCAAATCGAATACTTTCATTTTACATCATTTACCCTGCCAACTGACTTACTGGGCCAGCCATGCCTGTTTATCAATTTGAAGCGATGGATGCCGCCGGACAAGAGATCCGCGACGAAATCGATGCGGCGAACGAAGAAGAGGCGCAGACAACGATTCGCCAGATGGGGTACTTCGTTACGAAGATCTCCGTCAAGAAACAAGCAGCGGCAGCAGCCGGCAAATCAGGCAAGAAACGCGGCTTCGCGATTGGCAAGGTCAAAACAAAACAGATTTGTGCCTTCACACGCCAGCTTTCGATTCTTCAGGATGCAGGCTTGCCGATTCTAAGAAGCTTGAAAATCCTCGAAAACAACCAGAAAGGTGGCAAACTCAAATTTGCCCTGATGGATGTATGCGAGGAAATTGAAGGTGGAGCGACACTCAGTGAGGCGATGGCAAAGTCACCGAAAGTCTTCAGCCGCCTGTACGTGAACATGATCAAGGCTGGCGAAGCTGGTGGTGCACTGGAAACAATCCTACAACGCCTCGCTGACTTCCTGGAACGTGCTGAATCGCTGAAGCGAAAAGTCAAAGGCGCTTTGATTTACCCGGTCATTGTGGTGTCAGTCGCTGCAGCCATTCTGACCTTCATCATGTTGTTCATCGTGCCCACCTTCGAAACGATGTTTGAAGAGTTCGGGCTGACGCTACCAACACCAACCCTGTTGCTGATCGCGATGAGCAACTACATCTCGGGCTATTGGTTCTTGTTGATTGCCATGCCGCTCTGCTTGTTGATCCTCGTCAAACTGATGCGCAAGTTCAGACATGGTCGCATGGGCTTTGACATGTTCATTATCAAGGTCCCGATTTTCGGAGGCTTGATCGAAAAGAACATCCTGGCTCGAACCACACGTACGTTGGGAACCTTGATCTCAAGCGGTGTCCCAATTCTCGAAGCGATCAATATCACACGTGAAACGTCCGGAAACGGGATGTTCGAAAGAATGTTCACACGAGTGAATGAATCGATTCGCGAAGGTGAAGTGATTAGCAAACCGCTTGCCGAGTACAGCGTGCTTGGATTCCACCCGATGGCTCTCGTGTTTTGGGCATTGTTCGGATCTTTTCCGGGGTTTGTTCTGATGTCCATCGCTTTGACGGCAAAAGGAACGAAACTGGATGACGGAGACATGGTCCAAACTCTAACGATGCTGGCGACGCAAGGCATCGTTGGCGGCGGCGTCTTGGCCGCCCTATGGGGTGTAACCAAAGTCAAATCACGCGTGGTTGATGACCTGGTCGTCAACATGGTCGACGTCGGTGAAGAAACCGGTGAACTCGATACCATGCTTTATAAAGTTGCAGATACGTACGACGAAGAGGTTCGCACGATGACCGACGGACTGACAGCCTTGATGCTGTCTCTTATACACATCTCCGAGCCCACGAGACCGAGGCTGATCT
>CAJXTM010000923.1 GCA_913061385.1 uncultured Rhodopirellula sp.
AGCCTCGGTCTCGTGGGCTCGGAGATGTGTATAAGAGACAGGGCTGACACAAGCCGATCACCCGCTGACGGCAAGAGTCATGGTCAACCGCATCTTCGCGAGACACTTTGGCACAGGCTTGGCAGCCGATCTGGGGAACTTCGGTCGACAAGCTGAACCGCCATCGCATCCACAATTGCTGGATTGGCTCTCCTTGAAATTCATCCAGAGCGGATGGAGCATCAAAGCCATGCATCGGCTGATGATGAATTCGAAAACCTACCAGCAATCTAGCCGAGTAACCGACCAACACCAAAAAATCGACTCACGGAATCGACTTTTGGCACGGATGCCGCTACAGCGTCTGGACGCCGAGGCGTTGCGGGACTCACTGCTGTTCGTTTCCGGACGGCTCTCACTTGCCGCAGGTGGTGTCCCCGATGCGGTGTCGGTTGATCGTGATGGACTTGTCAGTGTTTACCCAAGCTACAGTTCTGAACCAGAGCAAGTGACAAGCAGAACTCCTGACAAAACCACTTCTAGCGACTTTGAGCAAACTCTCACTGCTTCGTACTGGCGCCGCAGCATTTACCTGCAGTACCGCCGTACCGAGATCGCGACAATGATGGACACCTTCGATTATCCGCAAATGGGTCCCAATTGCCTTGAACGGCCCGTATCAACGGTATCACCACAGGCCTTGATGCTGCTTAATGATAAACACGTCCACGATCTGGCACAGTCCTTTGCCGATCGGATCCTAAGCATCATCGAAACCAGAAATCTGGACAAGAACAACCGAACAAAAGTGGATCTGATATATCGCACTGCCTTCAGTCGCTCTGCGAGCCATGGCGAACTGGAACTGGGAGACCAGACCCTGAGAAAACTTGAACTAGCGTGGCGAGGAAACAGTTCTCAAGCTCTGGCAACCTACTGTCATACTATTTTCAACACAGCAGCTTTTCTCTACGTGGACTGATTAATTTTGGAATCGAATCCGTCAACTTCCCGACGAGACTTTTTCGCACGCGCCAGCGATGGCCTGTTGGGTGCTGCGTTACTGCAACTGCTCACAGATGACCTTTATGCAGACAAACCCGCATCAGCCGCATCCGAAACGGGAAATGAATCACACGCGACTGACCAGGTCTCTACGTATGACCTGCGTCCAAAGTCGGTACATCACCCCGCCACTGCCACCTCGGTAATCCAACTGTTCATGAACGGTGGCCCCAGTCAGATGGACCTGTTCGATCCCAAACCGGAACTGGCAAAACTAGATGGCAAACCTTACCCGGGCAGTGTCGAAGAGATTGGTAACACCAGCGTTACCGACATTGGCGTGATGATGGGTGGCCAGTATCCCATCAAGCGGCATGGTGAGTCCGGAATGTGGATGGCAGATACCCTTCCACACACGTCTCAAATGGTCGACGACATCTGCCTGATTAACTCGATGTGGACCGATCACCCTAACCACGACAATGCGCTTTACAAAATCCACAGCGGCCGACTGTTCATGGGATACCCGACACTGGGCGCATGGACTGCGTATGGTCTGGGTTCAGAAAACCAGAACTTACCGGCTTACGTTGTGCTGGGAGATCCACTCGGTTTGCCGAAAAACGGCACGCGCAATTGGACGTCTGGTTTTCTACCTCCCGTGTATCAGGGCACGCCATTCCGCCCTACGGGTTCGCCGATCCTGAACCTCCGGAAACAATACGAACAACCATCACAGGTTTCAGCCACTGCCAGTGAGATGTTGAAACAGCTTGATGAACTCCACCGTTCAAAACGTCCTCATCGGGGAGATTTGGACGCACGCATTGAGTCCTATGGCCTAGCTGCTCGGATGCAATTGACAGCCAACGAAGCATTGGATCTCAATCGCGAGAGCGCCGAGACCCTGGCGTTGTATGGCGTTGGCGAGTCCACCACAGATTCGTATGGCAAACGTTGCCTCATGGCCCGACGACTCGTCGAACGCGGTGTCCGATTTGTGCAAATTTTTCTCGAAGAACAGCCATGGGATAGCCACGTTGACCTGGCAGCAAACCATAGAGCAACCTGCGAACGAACCGACAAACCCGTAGCAGCTCTTCTAAAGGACCTAAAACGATCAGGTCTGTTGGACACAACACTTGTCGTCTGGGGCGGTGAGTTCGGACGAACACCAACATCTCAACGCTCCGGCGACATTTACACCGGACGAGATCACAACATGCAGGCGTTCTCTTCATGGATGGCCGGTGGGGGAATAAAAGGCGGCTTGTCGTATGGGAAAACTGACGAGTTTGGACACAAAGCCATTGAGAATCCTGTCAGTGTTCATGACTTTCACGCCACTATCCTTCATACACTTGGACTCCACCATCAGGACCTGTTCTTTCCCCGAAGTGGGCTCGAGGAACGACTGACAGGAGTGAAGATCCCCAAGGTTGTGCATGACATTTTGGCCTAGTTATTTGAGAGCGACTAATGGCGTTTCATCGACGCGACTTGATACACGGCGTAATGACAGCAGGAGCTGCTTCAGTCGTGGCAGCCAGCCCGGCAGAGAAACCGGCGACCGTTTCAATGCCGACCAAAGTAGTCGACACAAACGTCAGCCTGTTTCAGTGGCCGTTTCGACGGATTCCGCTCGATGAAATCAATGCACTGTGTTCGAAGCTACGACAAATAGGGATTACAGAGGCGTGGGCCTGTCTCTTATACACATCTGACGCTGCCGACGACTCCTTACGTGTAGAT
>CAJXTM010000924.1 GCA_913061385.1 uncultured Rhodopirellula sp.
AGATCAGCCTCGGTCTCGTGGGCTCGGAGATGTGTATAAGAGACAGACATCACACCGCTGGTTCCTATCGAAGTGCTCAGTACTCCTTTGCGAACAACTCCATTGCCCACTGCGCCTGCAGCACAGTCCCCTGCCCCACCAACGACTTTGCATTGAGTTGTCAGTCCCAGTGCTTTGGCTGCCTCGCTCGTGAGCGTGCCAGTGACTTCATCGCTTTCCACCACGCGTGGTAAGATTTGCTCATCAAGTTCCAGCTTACTTAGCAGGCGTTTTGACCATCTTCGTTTCACGACATCAAGCAACAGAGTGCCACTGGCATCGCTGACATCTGTGACAAAATCTCCTGTCAAACGCCGACGAATGTCGTCTTTCGGGAGGAGGACCTTAGCGAGTTTGTCGTAGTTCCTTTTTTCATTGTTCCGTAGCCAAAGTATTTTGGGCGCTTGGAAGCCACTTAGCGCCGGGTTGGCTACCATCTTGATCAAGTTTTTGCGGCCCCCTGCTGCGGCGGTAATTTGATCACACTCAGCCGCTGTTCTTTGGTCGTTCCACAGCAAGGCTTTGCGAATGACTTGGTTTTTCTTGTCAAGAAAAACCGAACCATGCATTTGTCCACTCAATCCAATTGCCTTGATTGAATCGGGTGTCAGCTTGGCTTTGCGCATGACAGCGCGGACGGTCTTGATGGTTGCTTTCCACCAATCCTCTGGATCCTGTTCGGTCCAGCCTGGACGGGGTTGGTGAAGTGGATATTCAGCATCAGCTTCAGCGAGGACTTTTCCTGAGACGTCAATCGCAAGGGTCTTCGTTCCGCTTGTACCGATGTCAATTCCAAGGTAGCAACTCATCGTTGTTTTCTCCTGCCTCGTTCTGCGAAAGACTAAATGAACATCGCGCCACTATAGTGCGTAACAACGCCGGACTTAACCCTTGCGTGAAATGTTTGCCTTCGTTGTTGCTCAAATCGAGTGATTCACTACGCGATTCCCCGGCTATCAGGAGCCCCACCAGTGACCTCAGCTGATTTTTACACCGACCGGCGGCGATTCCTGGTCGGAGCAGCCGCAGTTGCTGCCAGTATCGATGTAGGTTGCGGCAAGACGGAGCAGGTTGTGGCACCCGCGGCCCCAAGGCGAAAAAATGTGCCTCTGCGGGTATTGTTGGTTGGTGAAGCGGAAGACAAGGATGCTCTTTCGCGAGGATGGCAAGCTGTGTCAGAGCAGGCGATTGCAATAGAAGTGTTGCCATTGGTGAGGGCTGATTCAAGCGGTCTGGGGGAAGCGTTGCTTGAGAGATCAAAGCATGCAGATGTTGTGATCTATCCGCTGGTACTTGTTGGCGAGGCGTCACGTAGTGACGCGGTGGTTGAGATGACGGCAGGTGAAGTGAAGCGAATTGATATGGAGGTTGGCGGCCTCTTGCCCACTGCGCGTAATGGTGCAGCGCGTTACGGAGGATCGACCTATGCGTTGCCTTTGGGCTGCAGTTTGCCTGCCCTGATCTCTCAGATGAAAATTGAACCACCGAAGTCATGGCAGGATTACGACCAGCTGGTTGAAAATCAGTGGGAGGGTTTGGCATCGGAGCCCACCGCACCCGGTTGGGCCGGAACTATGTTCCTGTGGCGTTGTAGTGGCGTGAAAAACTGGCTGTTTGAGCGAAAGGATCTTACGCCACTGATCAATACTAAGCCTTATGTGGCTTCGCTCGAACTCATGATGAGAACCAACTCGCGATACACAGAAAAAGGTTTGACCCCAGGTCAGATTTGGGGGTTGGTGGGAGATGGGAAGCTGCGTGGTGGAATCGGTTTCCCCGCACGAAGAGCGGGGGTTGCCGTTGATACGCAACTGTATGCGATTCCGGGTGTTGCAAATCTGTCCAAGGTGGTGCTGGATCCATTTTCGCCGGTCGTTTCGATTTCGGCGACATGTCGGCAGACGAGTGCGTCCAGGCGTTTCGTTGAATGGTTGTGTGGTGGGGAAGGTAGTCGTGGGGTACGCAGTCAAGTTGTTGGCATGAGTGACTTGCGGGCAGGTACGTCTTTTAGCGGTAATTCGGCGGCATATGATGAGTGGTTGGTAACGCAATTGCAGGTGCCACTGATCGCGGCTTGTCCCCAGTTAGACGATGCGATGGATTACTTGATGGTCTTGGATCAGCAGGTGCGTCGTGCTCTGTCGGGGAAAGTTGCATCTCAGGAAGCTTTGGACTTAGTGGCTCAGAAGTGGGCTGACCTGACATCTGCGTCCGGAGTTGAAAAGCAGATTCGGGCGTGGCGAATGTCGCAGGGAATGCGTGCTTAGTGCTGCTTCTCTAAGCAATCGGTGCTCTCCAGGGGTCGAAGCGGTCAGATGTTTGCAAATTTTACGTTTGCCATGAACCGTTCTGGGAACGATCGCGGTTCAGGCAGCAACTGGGAATGCGCCACATTTCAATGCTAAGAGACATTTGTAAAGTAAGGCAGCGGAGCGGGCGCAAAGAAAGAGCACGTGCTGAACACGTGCTCTCGAATGTTTGCTCTACGCTACTTCACTTGGCGGGAAACTCGACTACTCGTCGCTTGTTTCTTCCGAAGCGGTCGCGACGGCGGTTGTCTCTTCTTCGTTGTCTGACTCGTCGTCATCGAAAGCAGGCTTCTCTGCTGTCACGCTGACGCGATCATTCTTTCCAACCAGTTCCAAGATGGCTCGTTGGCCGGCATCACCAAGACGCGGAGCTGTCTCTTATACAC
>CAJXTM010000925.1 GCA_913061385.1 uncultured Rhodopirellula sp.
ATTTTTGGATGTGCCACTTTGTGCGGTTTCACATAACCACTGGATACCGTCGGCGAAACTTCCGCAAAGAAACTTTTCTTATCGCCCAACATCCGCGTCACCTCTCGACGGTAATCATCTCGAGTCACGAGATTTTCGCTCCGGGCTGCCTCACGCAGTGTTTCATCTGGGCCGCGGTCGGAAAGCGCATAGGCTATCGCGTAACTCGCCTCTCTGCCTGAGAGCTTCGTGCGCCCGTACTCATCCGGTTCCCCGATGCCAAACTCCAATCGATACAGAAACTCTGACTCAAGCAAAACGCTGACAAGCATTTGCCGAAGCCCTTCAACGTTCCCGCCCAGCTTGATGGTTGTCTCAAGAAGTCCAAGGTACCGCTCTAGTTCTCGTTTTGAAGCCGGACGCCGAAGCACACAATCGAACTGTGCTTGTATCGCCGCCACCATCTCTTCCTGGGTCGCTGGCGTAGACTTCTTTACAACATGAATGAACGCTTCGGGAACATCGGCTGGATACCAACGATCTTTCTGATTCTCGAAAACCAAGTCGCCCCGACCTACGCCGACATTCCTTGCCGAAAACACTTGCTTCCTTGAAATCCAATCGGCATTATTCAGCATCATCAATAGATGCCCACCATCAAGACTCGTGGAATCGTAGTAACGAACACCCGACTTGTCTGGTAACACGATGGGATTCGTGACCCCATAGAATTTTCGCTGACGTGCTTGCTGTTCCAACTGGAAGACATCGTTCACCCGTTCATGAAAAATCTGAGGGCTCACCAGCCATCGCCTCGCTGGGGAAAACCCCTTTTCCCTCACCTCTCCACTGAACAAACTCTCATGATCGACAAAGTTTCCGTAGGCTGGCTGACTCAGACGCGCATCTAAATTCGACGCACCATTCTCATTGAGCACCGAGCGAATATGATTCCCCAAAACTCTGCGTTGCTCTCTACTGAACCCTCCAGAGTCCTGAGGTGGCATCAGTTTGAAAAACACCTGTTCCTGAGCGCGATTCAAAATTGCCAACTGATTCACCAACGGAAGTTCGCCAAGGTTATCGAAACGAACCCCTGCCTCCGACGTGCCTTCGTTATGACACTCAGAGCAATGCTGAGCCAATCCCTCACTCACGGAAAGCCACTGCGATGCATCACTTACCCTCGCAAACATGACAACAACGCTGAACATGACCGTCCAAAATGCAAATCGACTTTCGTTACTTGGCATTCTTCAACTGCAAAACGAAGGAAAGCCCCAATACCGCAGATGTAAATACACCTACGCCGGCTCGATAATCGAATGAAAGGGGCCTAAACTGACTTTCATATCTTACCACACCGAATTGCTTCTTCTTACCGTAGATCAGCGTCGTTCTCTTCGAATTTGTGAATCGGACTACGTTTCCGGACTATATTTTTTTGGCCCAGTTTAGTCCCGGCCACTACAACTAAAGGCCCATCCCAATAAGAAAACAAGACATCAGAAACCAAGTTTGCTCAACGCGGAATAGACTCGCCTTCTGAACATGCTTGTCTGGATCAAAAACCAGCTCTCTAATGTCGGCTAGCTCGATATCCAACCAACCGTGAGATCAGGTCGCCGTCTAAAGTGTGTTCAGCGGGCCAATCGCTGCTACTGGAAAGAACCACATGTCCGCTCAAAGGAAGCCGAATGCACGTTCGATACACCGGTCACTTCGCCATCACACATGCGTTGTTCACCTTTATTTCAATCGCACGCTCGGCTTGCGGCGTTCATGACCTGTACGCGGATGGGATCACATCTCTTACGAACGCAACAGTTCGGTATGAACTTATCGAAGAACATTACATTCAGCTTACTCGGGGAGACATTTCGGTGATTGTTGTTGACAACAGCGCTGTCGACATTCCTGAACTACCGAAACACCGTGCTGGTTACAACGGTATCGCATCGCTGAAACACACCCAGCAAAGAAAGAACGTATTTGTCCCGACGATCAGCGGGTTGAACTTTGAGCACATTCATGATGGAACCACGGCAGGATTAACTGAAAAGTTCGAGCCGAGAAAATTCCCGATGCAGTTGCGGAAGATCAACGAATTTACCGTTGAACTCTACCAGGCTCCGACAGGCAACTGGAAGCTGGAGAGCTGTGGACGCTACTCTCTGTTGACCGACGGAACCCTTGAGTACACATTTGAATGCATCCCTCGTGCCAACGCCTACTCAAAAGGTTATATTGGTCTCTTCTGGGCAAGCTATATCGACAAACCCAAAGATAAGGCGATTCACTTCAAGGGGCACCAGAAGCACACAGCCAAATCAAGTCGCTGGATCAAAGCGACGACCCCGAGCCATGGTATCGAGAGTACACACCCACCAAACGCCAACCACAACACCATCGAAGTCGACCTCGACTTCCCCCTTACACTTGTTGGAAATCTTTCAAACTATGAATACCTTGAATCTTGGTACTACGGTGTAAGCGACCAAATGGCGTTGGCGTTCATGTTTCGTCCAAAAGATAAAATCTGGTTCGCACAATCGCCTTCTGGAGGAGGTAAGGGAAACCCGGCTTGGGATTTTCAATGGTTCATCCAAGATGTCACCATTGGCAAATCCTATGGGTTTACAATGCGTGCGGGCTATCTGCCCTTTGTCGGCAGGGAGTCATTAGAAAAAGAGACACCTGTCTCTTATACACATCTCCGAGCCCACGAGACCGAGGCTGATCTCG
>CAJXTM010000926.1 GCA_913061385.1 uncultured Rhodopirellula sp.
GAGATCAGCCTCGGTCTCGTGGGCTCGGAGATGTGTATAAGAGACAGGTGTGGGATCGGTCTCAGGAAGGGCGAGGGCAGAACGCGGCATGGAATTGCAACCTTGGCGAGTGGGTTCTAGACTTCGATGGTTGTAAGCGTCAGAAACAAAAAATAGAAGACACCTGAGGAGTTTAAGCATGGAAGAGGCTATCAACGTCAGCTTGGTTCGTTGTGGGGTAAACCCGTTGAAACGTTCGGAAATGGCCGGGACCGTCCTGACAGCATCGCTGATCGAAGAGAAATTGATCAGTGTCGTCGAGCAGAAATTGGTGGCTGACGAAGCCAAAGGCTTGCACTTGGCGGCGACGCATCCCGACCATGGTCAGGTGACCTACCTGCAAGAGGTCACTGAAGGTGGCTTTTTCGTTTATGTCGGCGAGCCAGATGCGTTAGAAGAGCATTGGTTTGGTACTGGAACCTGGGTCGCATTCAATGATGATGCGGGGTCGGGGCACGCGTCTAAAGTAGGCCCCGAGGGATGTACGCGGACATTTCGGATGCTACGAGGGCATCTGTCCTGAACATGATTTAGAACTGATTCAGGTTGCAGCGGACATGATCTGCTAGGCTTGAACCGAGGCTGTTGGTAGGGGGCTCGATTTGTGGAGAACGTATCACCGCTGCCATGTGTGTTGATCAAGGAACCTCTGGCTCTGTCTGAGCTGCGTTCGGTCTATCTCTTTTTCAGGATCTGGAATTTGTATCAGTCAACGTTTCTGCAGTCAGCCATCTTCGTTGGTTTGTCACTCGTCGCTGGTGAATTTCAGGGTTTCGCCCAAGATGCGCTTTCTCCATCATCTAAGCAGCGTCCGAATGTTCTTTGGATCACTGCTGAGGATATGAGTCGGACTCTGGGGTGCTACGGTGATTCGTTTGCTACCACGCCCAGCATTGATCAGTTGGCTTCGGAGAGTGCCCGCTTTACGCATGCCTTTGCGACATCGCCAGTCTGTTCTCCGTCGCGTGCCTGTTTGATCAATGGTTGCATGGCGCCGTCTCAGGGGGCGCATGCGATGCGTTCACAGATTCCGATCCCCGCGGCAATGAATGGTTTTCCGACCTTGTTGCGTAAGGTGGGGTATTACACCACCAACAATGTAAAGACAGATTACAACTCAGGAGCTGAAGGCATCATCACGGAATCTGCCTGGGATGAATGCAGCGAGCAAGCTGATTGGGAGGGACGCAAAGAAGATCAACCGTTTTTTGCGGTGATGAATCTGATGGAGAGCCATCAGTCGCGTTCGATGGTTTGGCCCTACCAGAAGTTTCAGGAAGAGGTGCAATCACATTTGTCGGCCAGTGAGATTCATGAACCCGCCCTCGTTCCTTTGCCTCCTTACTACCCAGACACACCGCTGGTTCGTAAAACGGTTGCGAGGTATTACGACTGTGTCACCCGGATGGACCAACGGGTGGGTGAGATTTTGGCCAAGCTGAAAGCCGACGGGCTGTATGATGAGACGATCATCTTCTTTTATTCAGACCATGGCAGTGGAATGCCGCGACACAAGCGTGCTCTGCTGGATAGTGGCATGAGGGTGCCGCTGTTGATCCGGATTCCTGAGCAATTTCAGGGCATGACCCGTTCGGTTGCAATCAAGGGAGATGTAGATCGGTTGGTGTGTTTTGAAGATTTTGGGCCAACAGTACTAAGTCTGGCTGGATTCGATGCGCTGCCTGCTCATATGACAGGGAGACCGTTCTTGGGGCCGCTCGATGCTCCTGCCCGGCAGCAGGTTTTCGGGCATCGGGATCGTGTTGATGAGATCATGGATATGGCAAGAAGCGTTCGTTCGAAAGAATTTCTTTACATCCGGAATTACATGCCGCATCTTGGCTACAACCAGCAGGGGGCATGGATCGATCAAGCCGATGTGCGTGGTGAATTTTATGCGTTGGCTGATTCGGGCAAGGCTTCGCCCGCGCAAAATCAGTATCTGTCTGAAACTCGCTCACCTGAAGAATTATACAACTGCATTGAAGATCCCCTGAACCTAAATAACCTCGCGTATTCGTTGCAGCATGAAGCCATCGTGACGCGGATGCGTGAGCAACTGCAGCATCATATGATTGAGTCGCGTGATTTGGGATTGGTGCCGGAAATCGAATTGTGGCGTCATGCACGCGTTATGCCACCGATGCAATGGAAGAGCACGAAGGAATTTGATCCCGAGAGGGTTTTGGCGGCTGCCGAGTTGGTCGGCTCAGACGATTTTGAATCGATTGCAGAAAAACTGGTTGATGGTGACCCTGCTGTCCGTTACTGGGGAGCAGTCGCATGCAGTGCGTCAGATGCGTTGCCGAAGAGTGTGGGGATGCAGCTTCGAAAGATGTTTGAAGATCCATCCAAAGCAGTTGCGATTGAAGCCGCAAGTGCAGTCGCACGTCACACGGCTGATGCGGCGGCGTTGCAGGCATTGGTTCGTTGGTTCGCTGATGATGATCGCACGATTGTGCTACATGCCGCACGCGCGATTGAGTTAATCGCGGACCCTCGTACCAAGGACTCCGTTCGTCGTTTGGCGACACGATATCAAGATGAACCCGGAGACCTTGCTTGGTTCATTCGTTTTTCGACGAACGGGTACTTGAGTCGTCAAAATTAAACCTAGTGCGGATTGAAGCAGGTCTGTCTCTTATACACATCTGACGCTGCCGACGACTCCTTACGTGTAGA
>CAJXTM010000927.1 GCA_913061385.1 uncultured Rhodopirellula sp.
CGTTCCACCCAGTGGCCGCCCCCGTACTGCCCGGTGGCCGCACGACTGAAGCCAGCATCTGGGAGGAAACGCTGAACGTGCGACGCCTCGCTGATAGAAATACCGTGCGAGCTACTGGCCATTCACGGGTAATAATTCGATACCACCAATCCAATCAATAAAATTTCAATTGGACCATTTTAAGTCGTGACTCGTCCTGATCCAGTAAATCGCGAAGAGCCTTTCAAGTCTTCCTTGGTCGCCAATAACACAGAACAAAATGCGATGGCTGCTGAGGCCAGAGTCGGCACTGGCTCACAAAAATCGGACCAGAGTCCTGAACCGATTGTTGCTACCTTGGCTGCTAAGCTTGCGGCGACACCAAATCACATTTATCCAGCACCTGCGGTCGAGCTCAACACAACAGCGGTCATGAATGCCTCGCTCGGTAAACCGCCTAAAGTAATGAGTCAGACACATAGGAAAAGACGTCTGATCGGCTCCGTTTTGCGAGGGATCGCGTGGCTGATCAGCGGAACCTTCTGCCTCGTTTCCTTAATAGTCATTCTGGCTGTACTGACTGCAGTTCCCATTCTTCAATTGATCGCCTTTGGATATTTGCTTAATGTTTCTGGGCGGTTAGCAAATGGCTCGACGCTGCGATCTGCCCTTCCACATTTTCAACAGGCGGGGCAAATTGGCTTGGCCGCTGTTGCTATCTTCCTTGCCGCGTTACCAACTCAAACGATCGCACACCTCGAATCTGTTTCTACTCTAATCAATCCTGGATCCGAACAGGCGGCCCAGATGAGGATTTTAGCATTAGCAACATCCATGCTGATGACGGCTTACCTACTTTGGGCATGGAATCGTGGTGGACGACTGATCAACTACCTTTGGCCTCAACCCAAACGTCTCCTGAAACAGGGTTGGCGTTGGAGCACATGGCGGACAGCCCCGGACCGACTTTGGGAATTCACTGTCAGTCTGCAAACTCCCAAATATTTCTGGCTTGGACTTCGCGGCGCACTCGGGACCTTGATTTGGCTGGCACCATCCTTTGTCATCATTGCTGCGTTTCGTGATGGCGAAACAGGCTTTGCGGGGCTCGTTGGTTTCGCTGCATTACTTTTGCTGGGACTGGGCATGCTATACCTGCCGATGCTGCAAGTACACTTTGCTGCCGAAAATCGCTTCAGAGCATTGTTCGAGGTGCGAACCATTCGGCGAGACTTTCGGCGAGCCCCTTGGTCATGGTTTGCTGCAATGGTGATTTGCCTGGTACTGACCCCAATCCCGCTGTACCTGCTGAAGATCGAAGCAACACCAAGAGAGGTGATGTGGGCACCCTGCCTGTTGTTCGTGGCTTTCATCATGCCCGCCCGCATGGCGACCGGCTTGGCCCTGCGAAGGGCAAGAAGAAGGCCGGATCTGACTGGCACATGGGCAAAAATATCGCGAAATCTGATTCGACTCGCGATGCCGCTGGTGATCGGTGTCTATCTTTTGTTCGTCTACGTCTCACAGTACACGAGCTGGGATGGCTTACTGACGTGGGTTCAGCAGCACGCCATTCTGATACCAGTCCCTTTTCTAAGCGGGGTCTAGACTCGCCTTTCATGTGATTCCAAGAGGCGTTCGGATAAGCGTGCCAAATCGGTACAATAAGTGAGCAAGGTCGAGATCACACAGATTTCGACCAGCTTCGAAACTGCAAGCAAAGATATGCCACCACGCAACCTAAATATCATCATTGTCACGGCTTTTGTCAGTGTGCTGTGCTACTTCGCGCATCAGCGTGCAAAGACGGCAATGATGGTAGGCAACGCCCTGGACTTGATCGATGCATACTACGTCGACCCAGTCGACAAGGAGCAATTGTTGATCTCGGCGATGGATGGAATGACATCCACCTTGGACCAACACAGTGAATACATACCTCAACAAGAATATGAATCTTTTCAGGATACCCTGAATCAAGAATTTGCCGGAATCGGCATCTTCGTCGAACAACCAGAACCACTGAAGCCCGTCCGCGTGATTACTCCGCTCGTAGGCTCACCTGCCTTAGCCGCAGGCATTCTGCCGGGTGACCTGATTGTCAATGTGAATGGCAATGACGTATCAAGCGAGGAATTGCGTGAAGTCAGCAAGAGGCTGAAAGGTCCTGTTGGCACTGACGTTGAATTGACGATTCAGCGCGGGGACGAAGAGGTCGCCATCAATGTTCGGCGTGGACGCATTGAAATCGAATCGGTGATTGGTGACTACCGAGACAAAAAAAACCGTTGGGTTTACCGCTTGCGAGACGATCCCTCCATTGCTTATGTACGACTGACACGATTCGGTGAAAAAACGGTACGTGAATTGGAGCAGGTTCTTAAAACCCTCGATAATGACTTTAGCGGGCTTGTGCTTGACCTTCGAGGCAACGGCGGCGGTTTGCTTCACGCAGCAGTCGAAGTCAGTGATATGTTCCTCAATAGCGGACGAATCGTCTCCACTCGGGTCCGTGGAGGAGAAGTCGAGGATCGTTTTGACGCAACCGAGGGTACTTTAATCGAAGCTAGTAAGCCGATTGCGATTTTGGTCGATACCGATTCAGCTAGTGCCAGTGAGATTGTTGCTGCCTGCCTGCAAGACAACCAACGAGCCAAAGTTGTGGGGACACGTAGCTATGGGAAAGGGACCTGTCTCTTATACACATCTCCGAGCCCACGAGACCGAGGCTGATCTCGT
>CAJXTM010000928.1 GCA_913061385.1 uncultured Rhodopirellula sp.
CGAGATCAGCCTCGGTCTCGTGGGCTCGGAGATGTGTATAAGAGACAGATAGTGTCGTCCTCCGTGGTGGTGGCGAGGTCGCTAAGTTGAAGCGTGGAAGATTGTCGGTTGCGATATTTCTTGGCATGTAACTCGCCTGGACCATGACAGCGTTCGCAACCGACTGTTTCCTCCATGATCGTGAAGTCGTTTGGGTTTCCCTCTTTCTGATCAATGTTACCCACGTGGCAAAAAAAGCATTCGGAACTGAGTTTTCGGGAAAAGCCCGGATGATTCGGCATGTCGTATCCAGGTGACATCGCCCACTTCTGTGATTCGACGTACCACGAAAGTGGCGATTGTCCGAAGAATTCACCATTTCGGTACACATAGCTTTTGCCGTGACTGCCAGATCCCATCGTGTACAGAATTGGGTTTTCGGTGGTGGCTAGTTCTTCGTTGTTTGCGCCCCGTATAATCTCGCGATGGAACAATTGTTTGTCACGCAGAAAAACTTCATAGTCGTTGCCCGATAATGCATGTCGAAAAGAACCTTTGGTCGTTTCCTTTTTTGGGTCAACCCGCTCCAGTGTTTGGCTGTGGCTTGTGGCCAAATAGCTTTTGTGTTGGTTGGGATGACACGACGCACATGCCTGAGATCCAATGTATTTTACGGAAAGATCCGCATTGAGCGGGGGCGATGCTTGCAGTGGTGCTGTGTGCAAAGCACAGGCCACCATGCAGGCCACCATGCAGGACAGCAGCAAATGCAGCATCGTGTGGTTGGTGCTGAATCGGTTTGCAAAAAGTTGATTCACGGAATTGTCTTGATGTTTACTGCGGGACTGTTCTGATTGTGTTTTGCCGTCTGCATCCAGTTTACCGTCAGGGAACAAACTGAACGCGAAAAATCCAGCTTTGAAAAGCGGGTTTGATGATGCTTTGGTAACGAAAGTCCGTCAACTTCCAGGTTTGATGTGTTCGCCGGCGTTGTCTGTTGGCTCTCTGCGTTAGATCCCAGAGCAATTTGAGGATGTTGGTAGCCTGATGGTCTGTTTTGAATACCGCACCGAACACACGAATTGAGGGACTGGGGCGAATTCGGCGAACCATTCGGCCAGCAACCATTCTGGTTCCACGGTGGGTTAGCCGCGAGAGTTGCGGGAGTGCAACTCATTCCTTGCGTAAATGTGCTGATTACTGAACTTGGCGGCAAAATCTGCGTCTTCACGGTAGGGGTGGCTAGGATAGGATAGTAGGGGCGAAGACTCTACACTGAAGGCGGTTTTCTATCTGCTGTGTTCAGGAACGCTATCAAGATAATCACTTTTGTATCCCAGCCATTGTCCGGTAATTAGTGTGAATTGAGTGAACGACCGTAGTCCCTTTTTTTACCTCGTTTCGATGCTGGCAACTGTGCTGTTAGCTTGCGGCTGCACTCGTGAAGATTCTGTTGCCACTGCACCCGCCGAGAAGAAGGCCGCTCAGTCACAGGATCCAGCCGCAGCCGTGCGGACTTTGTTGAGGCGTGGCAGAACCGTGGCAGCAGCACAACAAGTTGGCGATGCGTTGTTGCGGAAACCAGATGATCCTGAATTGTTGGCGATTGCAGGTGATGTTGCCGTTGCGCAGGGAGAGTCGCCTCGGGCGGTCGAACTTTATGAGTTGGCTCTCGCGTCGACGGTAGGCCCCAGTGCTGAAGTGCTGCTGAAGCTTGGGCAGGAATACATGAATGTCGGGCGGCCATTTGAATCGATTCGAGTCTTGGAAACTGCGGTAAAGGCTTATCCGGAAGTGGTTGACTACCGGATGAAACTCGTTGGTATGCAGCTGCAGGTTGGTTTGGAGTTTGACAGCCAGCAGCACCTGCAGTGGTTAATACAACGTGGGCACGGCGGACTGAATCTGCTCATTGTTCTTTCGGACCTGTCTCGCCCCCAAACCGTTGAGTCAACCTGCAAGTACGCACTGAAAACGTACCCTGATGACATTAGGCCAAATTACTCTTTGGCTAGGCTGCCTGCCTATCATTCCGAGTGGGGTAAAGTTGCAGAGCTGCTGGAACCGGTTGTCAAACGATACCCTGATTTTGTTCCCGCGCAAGCTTTGTATGCTCGCGCCTTGTATGAATTGCAACGGACTACTGAACTTGAGAAGTGGTCCAGGACACTGCCGTCAGGTATCGAGGACCAACCACAGTATTGGTTGACGATGGGGGGGGTTGCTGAGCAAAACGGAAATCTGGCCATGGCTGCCAGAGCCTACTGGAACGCAGTGATGCTTGATGAAAATAGTGGTGAAGGATTACTGAAATTATCGGCCAGCCTGTCGCAACTGAATAAGCCCAATGATGCACGCCGTATCTCAGAACGGGCTGCTGGAATTACGGCGTTACGTGACGGAGTTGATTCGCTGTTGTCATGGAAAACTAATTCACAGTCAGATGCGGTTCGCATTGCCCGTGGTCTGAATGCTCTGGGGCGACGTTGGGAAGCGACCGCGTGGTTGCAGATGGCATATCGCATGAATCAGAACCTGCAGCAGGATTTCGATCAGATTTACAAGTCGGTCCGGTCCGGTTTGACAGGTGCAACGCCGTGGCAAATGCCGGAGTTTTCGGTGGCAAAAAAGATTGATCTTTCGGGTTATCCCCAGCCCATTTGGTTACAGCCCGGTAGCACTCTTCCTGTAGCTGTCTCTTATACACATCTGACGCTGCCGACGACTCCTTACGTGTAG
>CAJXTM010000929.1 GCA_913061385.1 uncultured Rhodopirellula sp.
GAGTTCCGGTGTGCCGAGTTCCGGTGTGCCGAGTTCCAGTGTGCCGAGTTCCAGTGTGCCGAGTTCCAGTGTGCCGAGTTCCAGTGTGCCACACTCCGGTGTGCCGAGTTCCACTGTGCCACACTCTGGTGTGCCGACTCCTGCGGCTGATTCCACGGTTCCAACCAAGCCTCGTCTCAATGTTCTTTTCATTGCGGTCGATGATCTGCGTCCCGAGCTTGGAACTTATGGTTCGGAGGTCATCACCCCAAATATGGATCGGCTCGCATCGACCGGCGTTCGGTTTGACCAAGCGTATTGTCAGCAGGCTGTTTGCGGGGCTTCGCGTCTGTCACTGATGAGCGGCCTCTATCCAGTCAGAACCGGTGAGCAGACGTTTCATGTTTCAGGTTGGCGTGATCGCCACCCGAATGTGTTGACAATGAATCAGTATTTTGGCCAGCAAGGTTACCAAACCATTGGGCTTGGCAAGATTTATCATGGGCACAGTGGCGGTGGAGTGGATCCAGATCACTGGGAGCGTTGGGTGGATGTTTCCGCACCTGATTATGCCAAGCCTGAAAATTTACAGACGCTGGCTCGCGTTCGTGCAGAGGGAAGAGTGGGCGACGCAAGGGATCCAGCGAAAGGGCCTCTCACCGAATCTGCGGATGTTCATGACGACACATATATGGACGGAAAGCGTGCAGCAGAAGCGACAAGCATTCTCGAAGGGCTTGCAGCGGATCAACGACAACCATTCTTTTTGGCGGTTGGCTTCGCAAAACCACATCTACCGTTTGTTGCACCTCAAAAGTATTGGGATCTATACGAGCGTGGGGATTTCACGATGCCACCAAATCAGTCGATTCCAGAAGGGTATCCGGAGCACGCAGCCAATTTGATGGCACACGAGATGCACAAGTACAGTGACTTTGAAGGTGAGTCGCCTGCTGATTTCTCCGATGAATTGAATCGTCGCTTGCTTCATGGTTACGCAGCCACGACCAGTTATGCCGATGCTTGTGTTGGTCGGGTGCTTGATGCCCTCGAGCAAACGGGTTTAGCTGAAAATACAATCGTCGTTTTGTGGGGAGATCACGGATGGAAATTGGGCGACCATGGGAGTTGGACGAAACATACCAACTTTGAATGTGATGCGCGTACGCCTTTAATCATTCGTGATCCTCGCCTGTCTGCGACGGAGCCAACGTCGAGGTTAGTCGAGTTGATTGATCTCTACCCTACGATCTGCGACCTGACGGGAGTCAATATTCCTCCGCATTGCCAGGGACGCAGTTTTCGGGCCTTGCTGAGCGAGCCAGATTCAGGGCATCGTTATGATGCCTACAGTTCCTATCCGGCTTACAAGATGCTGGGGCACAGTTTGCGGTTTGGCAATTATCGCTACACGGAATGGCGTGATGATCATGATGGTAAAAAAGTCAAAGCAAGAGTTTTAACGAATCTAAAGAATGATCCCGGTGAAGTCATTAACTTGATTGATGATCCGAAACATGCGGAAGCTTTGAATCGTGGTGAGGAACGTCTGGCCTTGCGTATTCAAATGGCAAGATCACCCGCGGTTGGACAGCAGCAATCAAACGCCGGTTCGGTAGCGGGGGATACCGTGGCAGTAGTGGCTCCTGACGTGAGAAAAAAAACAGCAGAGCCGACGATGGCTATGCGTTTGGGCGTAAACACAGCAATCGGTAAGACACCGATTGGTGAAACCCTGATGGGTAAAATAAAGTCACGCACTGAGATCAAACTTGATGCTGGAGAGGATCGTGTTCGGCAAAGTATTGACGGGTTCGGAGGTTCGATCGCGTTCTGGGGCGTGAATGCAGATGATCAAGCACTCGAAGCTGCGGTCAATGGATTGAAGGTCAGTATCGTGCGAGTGCAGGGGGAAGTTTCGAAAACAGGCGAAGCAGAGCGAAATCGTGGCGTTCTTGAACGTGCAGTCAGCGTAAATCCTGATCTTCAGATTCTGTTGACTTTCTGGCAGCCGCGATCAGCAAAGCACCCCGAGACTGAGTATTGGTTGGATGTTGTAGACGCCAATGGTTCAGAGCAGTTCCGTTTGAAGGCGGCACGGGAAGATGAATGGGCAGATGAAATCATTGCTCGTGTGCAAGAGCATCGTCAGTGGGGAGTCAATGTCGGAGTCGTCGCCGTACAAAATGAGTCAAACTGGTCACATCCTGGAACACAGACATGTGGTTGGGAACCACTCAGGCTGGCCAACTTCATTGACCAAAAGATAAGGCCAGGGTTGGATGCCGCTGGTTTTTCAAAAGTACGGATTGCCGCGCCCGATCTGGCGTATATTGGTGATAATGCCTCAGAGGTTCAGCGATTCTTACCAACCTTGACGAGTCCGGGGGTCGAGGTCGCTGCTTATCACATGTACGACAGTGTTTTGGATGGGCAGGATGGTGAGATTGAAAATCTGATCGCGAAGTCCCAGTATCTAAGCAGAATGCGTCAGCAGCATTTTCCTTCAAAACGCCTCTGGATGACGGAGACGACCGGCGCTCAGTGGAATGGCGATCAATGGCATACCTATGGGTGGACAGCGGGGCTGAGCGAGCACGACAAAGCGATCAAAGCCGCACGATACATTCATATGACGTTGAATGATGCTGAGGCGAATGCTTTCCTCTGGTGGGGGCTGGTCTATAGCCTGTCTCTTATACACATCTGACGCTGCCGACGACTCCTTACGTGTA
>CAJXTM010000930.1 GCA_913061385.1 uncultured Rhodopirellula sp.
AGAGACAGGTTCGGCAACACTGCCTTCGGCGGCCCGTCGTAACATCGCAACCCATGTTGCATCGACAAGCCCAAGTGTTGATTCAAGATCAATCCGATTCTGTAGCAAAAAGACACACCTTTGCAACATGGCGGTTGCCGACCTGACAGCGTGGTGCCAATACACCTCGCTGAACATGACGTACCGCGAGAACACCATCATTTCAGCTGCTGTCCGACCTTTGTCCATGATGGCCAGTCGTGATGTTTCCGGATTGAAGCAAAGCGAGCTTATTAGACGTCCGGCATCAAAGTTTCGGCCGTAAGGTACGCCCGCATGCAGACTATCTCGTTGCAAGTAGTCAAGCTTGTCAATGTCCACCGGACCACTGATGCAACTGCGAAGAAAACAGCATGCCTCTTTATCCGTGATCTGCGATTCAGATTCAGATTCCAGCAGTGCAAGCACCTGAGACGGATCACACTGCCAATCCTGTTCAATACAATCCGCAAGGCCACTGTTATAGATACACTGCCTGATCCGCGACTCATGCTCACCAAGTTCCCGGATATCCATATCTTCTATCGGGTGACAGTAGGGCCAATGGCCAATGTCGTGAATCAGAGCGGCAAGTACAAATGCCTCTGCCATCGCAGGCGTCACCCGCTCAGTGAACTCACTATCTGATGAAAAGCGTGCCACAACACGCAGAGCGTTGTGATACACCCCGAGCGAATGTTCAAGGCGTGAATGAGTCGCACCCGGATAGACGAACGACACCATGCCAAGCTGACTAATGGACGCCAATCGCCTCATAGGCGCCAGATCAAGAATTCGACGTACGCGATCAGAAACCGGAACATCTTGCGCCGGTGGAATTCGCACGAGTGATCCGATGCGATGCAGGGCGACAACTTCTGGCAGCATGGACAGGCAACGAGGCAGGAGGTGGGAAGGAGCCGGCCTTGCCAGCAGATGAACGTCCGAGATCAGCCATTTGTGGCTAGCGTCAAGCCGCTGACCAACGCCAAGACAACCGCCACAATAAAATACAAGCCTGCGAGCGTCAGCCCATTCACAGGTTCTAGGTCAAACGTGGCAGCCGATGCCAGTGATCCCAAACCAACCATCACGGCAAAAATGATTCCAAACCACAGATAACTCATCTCCGCGGGCGAATCATATTCCATCACATAGCTGGGCACAAAAACGTACACCAACCACAAAGCAGCCAGGATCACTGATAGAAGCAAAACCCGGTTGCGCAAATCCGGACCAACGTGCGGTTCCAATTCGGAATCACGAACAAAGCTGTAACCCGACCATACCAATGGTGGGGCGAGAAATAATGCACCCAAAGTAATGATATAGGGTGGAATGGGTTCAACACCCATCCGCAGCCCGAAACCAGCAGCAACTGCGAATAAAATTGCCCCGAAAGTGATGAACATACCCTTTCGGGTCACATCAGTTTCGGTACGCTTCAGGGGCTTAAGAACACTGACGCCCTGACGATCTTTGGGAGCCCCATCATCAGGTGCATGAATGACTACTTCTTCGGAGGCGTCCGGTACCCTGAGCTCCTTCTTGCAATTTGGACAGGGACCGGTCTTGCCAGCGAATTTGTCGCTGACTTGAAACCGCTTCAGACAGTTTGGACAGGTGACTTGAATCGGCATGAATGAAAAACAAAGCCCGAGTGAAGAGTCTCAATCCGCAGTTGATGGGACAAACGCTGCGTCGCAGAATAGTTTGTCAGGTAAATGCATGGAACCGCAACCCGAGGGGCAACAAGTACCGGAATTTCCCAATCACCCCCATGATACCCGCGCCACTGAAGAAGCGGGCAGCCCTGAAACCAAAGAAAACGAACCATCAGCGCACGTGGTTCTCTACCAGCCGGAGATACCCCAGAATACCGGTAACATTGGGCGAACCTGCGTCGCTGTCAACGCAAAATTGTGGATTGTTCGTCCCGCAGCCTTCCAACTCGATGATGCAAAATTACGACGGGCCGGATTGGACTATTGGGCCCACTTGGAGCGAGGAGATGCGGTCAATTGGGATGATTTGGTAACACAACTCAAACCTCGACCGATGTTCTTTTTGTCGAGATTTGCCAAACGAACGATTTGGGAGGCTGACTTTCGTCGTGGCGATGTCCTGGTTTTCGGACGGGAAACCTCAGGTCTGCCGGCATCCATCCTTGATCCCGAGGACCCCCGCGCCCTTCGATTACCCACCTCAGAGCACGTTCGTAGTCTGAACCTCGCCACCACTGCTGGAATTGTACTCTACGAACACCAACGCCAAATCAGCGGCTATTCTGGAAACTCACAGTAGATATTTTCTTACCTCGTCGTTCCCGACCCCAGTGGTTAAACTGAGCAGGCAGTTCAGCCTCAGAGTCTTGCCATGAATCAGTCTTCTTCACAACGCCGACCTCCCCAAATCAGTATCGCATTCATGATGATGTTGATGTTGATTTTCTCCTTCATTTCGGCCGGACTGTTTTACGCTTCACGTGTGCCAGTGATCCAAGATGAGTTCTCGATGTTAATGACGGGTAAGGTTCCCGACGCAACTGACGATGAATCAGGGCGTTTGGCACAAATCGTCTTTGTGATGTTCACTTTTACATCGCCTTTGTTGCTTGCCGGCGTCATTTCAACTGGCATGACTCTGTCTCTTATACACATCTCCGAGCCCACGAGACCGAGGCTGATCTCGT
>CAJXTM010000931.1 GCA_913061385.1 uncultured Rhodopirellula sp.
TCTACACGTAAGGAGTCGTCGGCAGCGTCAGATGTGTATAAGAGACAGGGGTGGATGTGTGCCGGTCAAAAATCCTGAGGCCCGCCCCAAAATACTCAGTTGGTTTTCAATCGCGTACGGTTCGGTCAGGCCCGCAGCACGAATTGCTGCGTCGGGATCGACGATCCAGTTCATCGGTTTGTCAGTGGTTGGCGCATGTTGTGTCACGAGTTCTGGACTTGCAATGAACCAACGAGCGGTACCATCTGATCTGACAGCGACAGCGGAACGACCTGCGGCAGGCAATTCGCTGTTGGACAGCACGCCACCCCAAAGTAGGGTTTGCTCACGTACTGACCCGTTTAACGATATCCAGCAGCGGTGTGAATCCGGCAGTTGTTCAACGTCGGGTTTGGCAGCGGGCGCGAGTTTGACGCACGCTCCTTTCGACCGGAGGATGATCTGGACCACTGAGGCCCAGTCCGGTTGGTAATGTTCCGGTTTGCTTGTGCGGACTGTACCACTATGAGCCGGCTCGGTATCTGTTTGTTTTGACTCAGGACGCCGGTCCGGGTCGATGTTGATCCAGCTGTTCGGCGGCAATTGCAAATGCGTCACATCGTTGGCGATGACCTTGGGTGTCGATTGTGGCCGGTGCTGTGAATTTGCATCAACAGCAATTGCAGTCCAGGCAGTAGTGTCAGATTCGATGACTTGATCGACGTCAAGATTTGCAGCCGCCAGTTCGGCGATCAGTGGGTCAGCATCCACGGCAATGACTGGACCACGATTTTTGAGTTGTAGGGTGTCGCCACCGTTACCACAACAAAGATCAAATACAGGTTCATTGGCAAACCACTTTGATTTCAGTCTTGCCACCTGCCACGGTGTCGCCTGTTGAAACGATTTTTCTGTACCCCACCAAACGCGTTGGGTTTCATCCGGCGCTTGAAGCTTGCGTATCGCTTTGGGTTGCAGATTTGCGACCGTTGTCACAAACGCGGCAAGCTCGGGGCTGATTTGTGTGCGAATCGTGCTTTGCAGTTCGAAAGCATCTTTACTGCCGGAGTTAATTGCCTGGATCGCTTGCTCGCAGAGATTGCGATTCCTGAGGATGCCAGCTGATCTGATTAAATGCTCTGTCGTCATGATGCCGATTGTACGTGATTCTCATGTCGTACCAAGCACAGCGCCCCCGGGGAATATTCGCATCCGGAGAACATTGAGGGACGATGACAGAAACAGTTCGTCGGCATGTATTGCCATCGGTTTTGATTTGTACCTCTCAGCATTCGTTCCCATGTACAACCATATTCGAAACGCTGCCATTCTTGCGACTGCCACCGGCGGTTCTTATTTCGCAACGCAGACTGATTGGGGGCATGATGCAATCAACGATGTCACTCAAGTGGTTTCCGGGAATCACGCAGAAACTACATCGGGAAATGGGTATGCCGGGCATGCGTTGTACGAGATAGAAACCTTGCGTAGTGCGAACCCGACCCAGTATCGTTACGATTCTGTGATGGCGGCCAAATTGCAGGGGCGAACCGATGATTCGGGTTTTGTGCCCAGTCTGGTCGGTGGCAAAGTCAATGACTTGAGGGATGTGATGCGATTCGACATCACGCCCGATTGGGTCTTGCAGCGTTTCTCACGCGTCACAACCGTGCTGGCAGATACGAGCCTCGAGGGCATGCGGGTGCCCATTGTGACCGGCACCAAACCAGATGATGTTGCAGGGACGTTGAGTTACTACTTCGACGGCAACGGGCAGTTGCAAAGAGTGTCGCTGCACGGATTCACGGGCGATCCACGGCGGTTAGTGTCCGTTATGAAAACGCACTATGAAATGGTTCGTGAGCCTTCGCTGGAGGCAGGCGTATTTACAAAACGCTGGAATGGCGAACCGGTGCATTTTCTGAGAATGACGCACGCCCCGATCGTCTATTCCGATGCAGTTCACCAAAAATACACGGTGTTTCTTGAGTTAAATCAGCCCAATCTTGCTTACGGAATCAGTCGTCAGGCGGGATTGATTATCCACGCTGATAAGAATAGCGGTCGTTGGTAGACAAAAAAACACTTCCTCAGGGGGGGGTATTGGCTTTGTTTTGTGGGTTATATGCGAACTCGCAGTACCACTGAGGGACTTAACCTCGCTAGGATGGAAGACGGTCGTTCTGCTTGCCGTTAACCAAAGATTGGGGCTCGGCGGGACGAGGGATCTGGTAATCCGATGCATCTTGGTTTTCAACGTCTCTCAGATATTTGAGATTAAAGAGACTCGGACGGCACCGGTTCCATTTTAAGTCAATGATCTCGTACGGGAGACTCTGCGATGGGAGTCGGATGGTACTACATGGCGAGCGGCTGGATACGAAAGAATCGTAGAGTGGGTCCGATCAGCGAAGCGGATCTATTGAGTCAAATTTCGAAGGGAAAAATTTCCCCCGAAACGTTGCTGCAGAGCACCAAAACAAAAGATAAATGGGTCCCGATGAATTCCATTGGGCCGGCGATGAAGCATTGGAAGAAACTTCATCCCGAGGAAAAGTAGTCTCGAGCAAAGAGGTCCGCGGCGATTGCAATCTAGAAAGACTGCTGCCGATTATGCTGCGATTGCCGTGGCTCCAATACTGATCTTTCTAATGATCAGTAGCTTGGCGAATTTCCTGATTCTTGTCCTGTACCTGTCTCTTATACACATCTCCGAGCCCACGAGACCGAG
>CAJXTM010000932.1 GCA_913061385.1 uncultured Rhodopirellula sp.
GCTCGGAGATGTGTATAAGAGACAGAAATAACCGGCACCATCTATAACTTCATGGATGAGAAAATTCAGCCGGGCAAGCCATCGTTCAGCAGTGATGAGTTGACTCAATTGTCCTCCTTCACCGTCGAGGAATTTACCCCAACCCAAGAAACCGACGGTATTCGAGGAACCGCCATCCAAGGATTCAAGGTCACTGTGCAAGTGGAGCCTGGTATGCGGCAAGGTGCGGTTTCACAGAATTTTCTTCTGCCATTCAAGCAACTGGATGAGAAGGGAAATGTGATGCCACCGCCCGAGGAAAGTCTCGACAAACGCGGCCAAGTCATTGCCGTCTCGACGAAGGGGAAAATCGTAGGCTTGCTGGGAATGATTGGATCCAAGGCGGAAGGTGCGGCTGGCGGTGGGTATCTCTATAAGTTTGGGAGATTGGGGAAGGACGATAGTCTGAAGGGGAAAGCTTTTGTTGTGTTGCGAGGCGATGATCGAACCACAACTAAACTCAAAATAGCCGATAAAGTCGTACCCCAGGGCGTAATCAAGGCGACGCTTGGAGAGCCGAAAAATCGGGGGACTATGACGTTGTTTCCGATTGAGATTGAGCTGATTCCAGGAAAAGATCGAATCGAACGGCTTGGTACCACCAAGGATGACTACGGTTCGATCTGGATTGAGTCCGATAACATTAAGATAACGCCGATGCGAATTGCCATTAAATTTGCGATCGAAGGCCAATAAGTACTCGAAAACCAGTGTTCCAAGGATTGGTACTGAACCATGAAGTTCGCATCTCTTACCTCGCACAGCCGAAGTTTGCTGTTGGAGTCACTGAAAGTTGCTTTCAGTGCGTTGCTAGCTACCTGTGTCTTGGGATGTTCCTCGGAGGAACGCTCTGTCGAAACGCCTTCGCAGCTGGGCAGTGAAGGTGATCTGAGCAATCCGCCACTCAAGCCACCCTACCTCACCGATTTGGTAGAGGGCAAAGACGAGGGGGTGGCGATGAGGTTTGGTGAGCAAGGTGAGAGTGGGGCCGAAACCGCTGCTGATCAGATTGCGTCTGCTGATCAGGAGAACACGTCTAAGGCTCCTGCTGTCGCTGATGAACCGACAGATGGGGCGGGTGGTATTTTGGGACCCGAAGATTACAAGACATGGGCCCGCCCAGACCTGACGTTGGTCGTGACAGGGCAGCAGCACGGATACATCGAGCCATGTGGATGTACAGGGTTGGATCGTCAAAAAGGTGGTGTTGCTCGACGTTTGACTTTGATCAAGCAGTTGCGGGAACTGGGATGGACCCTGATGCCGTTGGATGCTGGGAATTTGGTCCGAAGATTTGGACGCCAAGCAGAGGTCAAGCTGCAGCAGTCGGTCAAGGCATTGAAGCTGATGGGATACGATGCGGTCGGTTTTGGGAGTGACGATCTGCGACTTGGGGTGGGAGAATTGTTAGCTGTTGCTGCAGCCGAAGACACCCCGGAGGAAACGCTCTATGTGTCCGGTAACGTCGTTGTGATTGACCCTTCCCTGATGTTGCAAAGCAAGGTTGTCGAAAAAGGTGGCATGAAAATCGGCTTGACCAGCATTCTGGATGAAAAAACCATGGACGTGAAACCAGGTGGTGACCTTGGTATTGAGCCGATGATCGAATCGACACGAAAAGTATTGGCAGAGTTAGAACAGTCGGCTCCAGATTTCAAAGTTTTGATGTTCTTTGGCAAAGAAGATGCCGCGCGTGAGTTGGCACGGGCTGTACCCGGTTTTGACTTGATTGTGGTTGGCGGTGGCGGTGGTGAACCCACCTATCAGGCTGAGCAGATTCAAGGCACCGAAACGCGGATGATTCTAACCGGCAATAAAGCAATGTACGCGGGGTTGGTGGGGTTGTACTCAGAGGGAACGCTGAAGTATGCCAGAGTGCCGCTGACACACGAATTTGAAGATGCTCCTGAGATGCGGCAGTTGATGAAGGAATATCAAGAGCAGCTCAAAGACATCGGGCTAGAGGGCCTGGGGCTGAAACCCATCCGGCACTCCTCCGGTGAGCAATTCGTCGGCACAGAAGCGTGTGGCAAGTGTCACACGACTGCCTACGATATTTGGCAGGGAACGCCGCATGCTGAGGCAACTGAGCACATTGTTCGTCCTCCCGCCGAACGCGGTGATGTTGCGAGGCATTTTGATCCCGAGTGCATAAGCTGCCACGTAACCGGTTGGAATGCCCAGGAGTATTATCCGTACGTATCAGGCTACCTGTCGTTGGATAAGACGCCCCATTTGACGGGGAACGGTTGTGAGAACTGTCATGGGCCGGGAGCGAGTCATGCGGCCGCTGAGGCTGAGGGATCTAGTGTCGCGGATGAAGTAAAACTGCAGCTGCGGAATTCAATGAAATTGCCGCTTTCCAAGGCACGCGATAAGTGCATGACGTGCCATGATTTGGACAACAGTCCGGATTTTCACGAGGACGGGGCCTTTGAAGATATTTACTGGCCTGAGGTCGAGCACTACGGTAAGGACTGACGGCAAGGACGAAACGCTGCTGGGTAGCGAGCGATGCGTGTTGTTGTTAACACCGTAACGTGATGCAATTTGCCGCTGGTTTGCGATTACCGAAGTCGATCGCGATGTTTTGCCCTGTGATGTAGATGAGTGTGATGTAGATGAGTGTGATGTAGATGAGTGTGATGTAGATGAGTGTGATGTAG
>CAJXTM010000933.1 GCA_913061385.1 uncultured Rhodopirellula sp.
GATCAGCCTCGGTCTCGTGGGCTCGGAGATGTGTATAAGAGACAGAGCAATTGACGCGGGCCAAGACGTCGACGTGATCGAGATCGACGGGGCAAGTAATCGAGGCATTGACGAGATCCGCAGCCTCCGCGCCAACATTGGTGTCCGTCCGAGTCGCGCCAGATACAAAATCTACATCATTGATGAAGTACACATGCTGACAACGCCGGCGTTCAATGCGTTGCTGAAAACCTTAGAAGAGCCACCTGAACATGCCAAGTTCATCTTCTGCACGACTGACCCCGAACGCCTGCCAATCACTGTCTTGAGTCGCTGCCAGCGTTTTGATTTCGCACCGGTCGAGGTGCCAAAAATTGTAAAACGCTTGCGTGAGATCGTGACCGCTGAATCAGCGGAGGCGGATGACGCGGCGCTCGAACTGCTGGCCCGCCGGGCTGCCGGTTCCATGCGGGACAGCCAGTCCTTGCTCGAACAGGTCCTAAGTTTTAGCCATGGCCGCCTTTCCGCCGATCAAGTGCATAGCATGCTCGGTACCGCCGATGACGTGCGACTGCATGCACTCGCGTCAGCGATGGCAGACCGTGACACATCGGGTGCCATGCGAATTCTCGACGAGAGTATCGACGCAGGCATCGACGCAGGACGAATGGCCGAACAATTGCTCTGCTACTTTCGTGACCTGATGGCGGTGACGGTTGACTGCGACCCAAGCCTGTTGCGGCACACCTCCGAATCGCTACATCCGGAACTGAAGCAATTGGGAGACCAATGGGGACTGCAAACAGTCCTCGCTGTAGTTGGCTTGATCGATCAGACACTAGTCAGAATAAGACACAGTGTTTACTCACGGGTTCTCTTGGAATCAACGTTGATTCAAATTTGCAACCTGCCTGATCTACAGCACATTTCGGACCTTGCAGCGGCGTTCAAGAATGCAGATCTGCCGCCAAATCAAAAAAAAAAGCCGGCGTTAGCTCACCCAAAAGCATTCCGAAAAGATGATACCCTGACCGGGACTGGCCAACGCCTGGAATCAACAGCCCTTCAGCAAGGTAACTCGCCACAACGCCAATCGAGCCAAGAACCAACGCCATCAAAGACCGATACAGCACGTCAAAGCAGCAACAGAGATGGGGTTGGAGTTCAGTCGGAAGCCGCTGACACTTCACCAAAGCCAACACCGAACACCGACACAACCTCCCACGGACACAGTGTTTCACACCAAGCCACCGACGGAAATACTTCCGGCGAGAAAGTGGACGCGGCCACAGAAAAAGTGGCTGAAAACATTGAGAACCAAAACGCCGCTTCGAACGATCAAAACGAAGAGAAAAAAAAACCGGTTGCGAGTAGTGAATGGACTCAACCAGAAGCCCAGCGTGTTTGGAACGCTGCACTTGGCGATCTTGAATCGATGACTGAAGCGTTTGCCCGCATGGTCAGCAAAGTAGTTGCCGTCGGCACCCATCAACTTCGGCTTGAATTTCCTGCCAACGGCAATCTTGCAATGAGACGTTGCGAACTGCCTGAACACCGCAACGGGATCGTAAATGCGGTTTCAAAATGCGCCGGACGCGACATCACACTTGAGTACTACCTGGCAGAACCGGTTGCTGCACCAAAGAAAACTGAAGTAGCCGGCAACAAACCATCTCGCATCCAAAGGATGCGGGAAATCGAGGCGAACGCATTAGTAAAATCCTGCATTGACCTGTTCAGCGCAGAGATCGTTCGCATTGACAGAGTCCAATGAATCAGCAACCCATTCCAATCATAAAAGGAATTAAGAATGTTTAAGGGACTGGGAAACCTCGGCAATATCGCATCAATGGTAGGAGCCCTGCAGCAACTACCAGACAAGATGCAAGAACTCAACGCACGCATGAAGTCCGAGCGTGTCAGCGCGAGTTCAGAGTGTGGCGCAGTCCATGTATCCATGAATGGTGTGGGTCATGTCGAGGAAGTTAAAATCGAAGGTGACCTGACAGGCACAGACCTAGAGCATGCGATTCGAGATGCTACGAACGCGGCCGGCGCGGCGGCAAAAAAGCTATACGCGGAAGCGATCAGCCAGATGGCTCGCGATATGGATCTTAACCTGCCAGGAATTGATAATATTCTGACCAATTTGACGGGAGGTACCTGAGGGAATGAGTGACCACGGTGGCGCCGTTTCAGAACTGGTCGACCAACTTGGGCGACTGCCGGGAATCGGCCGTAAAAGCGCAGAGCGTTTGGCATTTCACTTGCTACGAGTCAGCGAGACAGAAGCGCTCGCGTTAGCAGAATCAATTCGCCGCGTCCGTCAGGACGTACGGTATTGCGAGCAGTGCTTTAACTTATCGGAAAGTGAATCGTGTGCGATCTGCGGCGACAACGAACGCGATAGCACGAGACTCTGCGTCGTGGAGCAACCACGTGACCTGATGAGTCTGGAGCAAGCGGGAATCTTCAAAGGTGTTTATCACGTACTTCTGGGCCGCATCGCGCCCCTGGACGGCATTGGCCCGGACCAGTTAACCATCGACGCACTGGTAGAGAGAGTCCGAAAGGGAAATTTTGTAGAAATTATCATGGCGACAAATCCGACCGTAGAAGGCGATGGAACTTCTCTCTACGTCAGCAACCTTTTAGGCGAATTCCCGGTAGAAATCCTGTCTCTTATACACATCTCCGAGCCCACGAGACCGAGGCTGATCT
>CAJXTM010000934.1 GCA_913061385.1 uncultured Rhodopirellula sp.
GAGATCAGCCTCGGTCTCGTGGGCTCGGAGATGTGTATAAGAGACAGGCGTTACTAGGCTCCAACGAATTCTTATACATCGATTAACATGACGCACCTTACCAAGATCGGTCGCAGGCAACTGCTTTCCAAAATCGGGACCGGAATGGGCACCCTAGGCCTTGCCGGATTACTTCATGACGAGCGTCTGCTCGCAGGCAATGCCTCATCGGCGACCAATGGTTCACCCGAAGGCAGTGCGCTTGCACTGAAGCCCCCCCACTTCGTCCCCAAGGCGAAACGCATCATCCACTTATTCATGAATGGTGGCCCATCGCAGGTGGACACATTCGACCCCAAACCGATGCTCGAAAAGCACCACGGAGAACGCCCGCCGGGTGCCGACCTGAAAACCGAACGCGGAACAGGCGGCCTGCTGAAGTCGCCATTTAAATTCCGGCGTTGCGGTGAATCCGGCTTACCTGTGAGTGAGATTTACCCGGAGGTGGGTAAATGCGTCGACGACATCTGCGTCATCCGCTCAATGCACACGGACGTCCCCAATCACGAGCCATCACTCCTGATGATGAACTCCGGGATCACCCAACCCACCCGTCCAAGCATGGGCTCATGGTTGTGTTATGGACTCGGGAACGAAAATCAGAATTTA
The DNA here is from genome assembly GCA_913061385.1 of uncultured Rhodopirellula sp. Taxonomy (GTDB): domain Bacteria; phylum Planctomycetota; class Planctomycetia; order Pirellulales; family Pirellulaceae; genus Rubripirellula. The sequence goes on from CAJXTM010000934.1 coordinate 649, forward strand.
CCGGGATTCGTGGTGCTGTGCCCCGGCAAGCCGGTTGTGGGGCCGCAACTGTGGAGCAATAGTTTTCTGCCCGGTGTCTATCAGGGATGCCATATCAATAACAGCAACATGGATCCCACTCGAGTCATACCGCACATCAACAATCGCCATCTCGATCGCGACACTCAGCGGCAACAACTCGACTTGATGTCTCAATTGAATCGCAAACACCTGCAGGAACGTAAAAACGACAACCAACTTGAGTCTCGAATTGAATCATTAGAGATGGCGTACCGGATGCAGACCGAGGCACAGGAAGCGTTCGACCTCGACCGCGAAACCAAGGCCACTCGCGACGACTATGGACCTGGGCAATTCAGTAACGCTTGCCTTGTTGCAAGACGGCTAGTCGAACGGGGCGTGCGTATGGTGCAGGTCTTTTACGGTGGCGGCCAACCCTGGGATGACCATGGGAATATCGAAAGTGGGCACCGCTCAAAAGGGCTAGCCAGTGACAAACCCATCGCCGCCCTGCTCCGAGATCTCAAGTCACGCGGCCTACTGGAAGACACCCTGATTTTGTGGGGCGGAGAATTTGGCCGGACGCCAGTTTCCGAAGGCGGCAGTGGGAGGGACCACAATAACCACGGGTTCTCAGTTTGGCTGGCAGGAGGCGGCGTCAAAGGTGGTATGGCTTACGGAGCGACCGACGAGTTCGGCTTCGCAGCACAGGAAAACAAAGTGCATGTGCATGATCTTCACGCCACTATCCTCCATCTGATGGGACTGAACCACGAAAACCTGACCTATCGCTACAGCGGACGCGACTTCCGCCTCACGGATGTGCACGGACGAGTGGTCAAAGAGATCATCGCCTGATTTTTCAAGATCATATCGCCCAAACGCTCGACCTTCGAAGCAGACGACCATTGCTACAACCTCGCGAACCTCAGAGTGTCGCGGGCAAAAAATGATTCGCATTGCCCACATTCAACTTGCGTTTGTCTAACTACTATGTTCCATGAAAGCGACAAATCGCCGGGAAGCGAAGTTTTACTAAGCTACGCTGCTGGCTAAACGAGGCTTATCGAAAAGGATACATGTCGGTATGTTCTCTGTTGGCCTCAACACTACCCGACTCCCGTGGCTAGATTACCAAACCCCACGAGACTGAGAGACTCATGAAAAAACACGAATGGCGCGAAAGAACCGAAGAAGGTGACGTTCGACTGGTGACAGCAACGCGGCACGCGGGCAAGTGGCAACTCCAATCACGCCTCAAGTCAGAGATGTATTGGACCAAGTTTCCAACAATTATTCTGGAAGATTTAGAATCGCTCCGAGAGGTCATCTCAAACAAATACCAAAGGAACCGCGTTCCCTACAGTCACGTACTCGAAATTGAAAAACTCATCGCAAAGGCAAAAAGTTGATGGCCCCTTTGCGTGTGAGCCCCTTAGCGTGTGAGCCCCTTAGCCTACGAAAACCTCATTGAAGGCAAGATCGTAGACACTTCTACAAGTAAACGCCTTCCAACAGACCGATGCCGTAACTCCTCATTACATCTGCGATCGAACCCGACCCGCTAGTCACACTCAGTCGCAATAGCGCGGTCGGAACAACGCAACGTGATCCTTCACGGGCCACGCCCTCGACACTCTATGAATGAGCTCCGTTGCAACTGAATGAGATCGTGCTTGAGAGCACCTAACTCACGGCGGCCATCAATTCTCGCTAGGTGGAACGAAAATCTCGTAATCCATTCATTCAGAATTACATCAAAACTGGTTTGCCTAGCTGCCTGCGGACTACTGCAAATTGCCCCGCATGCATCATCGGATGCGCCGCGATCAAAACGTACATATCCAACACGGTCGGGCAGAACGCGCGAAACGTCTCGGGTGCATCTTCATCCAGTTCCGCCGTTGTAGCGGTATCGAGAGCAGCGGCTGACGCCTGGCGTACGTCGCTGTACAGGTCCAAATATGCTTGTTTTGAAAGAAATGCATCCGCCTCATCAACACCTGTCTCTTATACACATCTCCGAGCCCACGAGACCGAGGCTGATCT
>CAJXTM010000935.1 GCA_913061385.1 uncultured Rhodopirellula sp.
CGAGATCAGCCTCGGTCTCGTGGGCTCGGAGATGTGTATAAGAGACAGGGATTTGCTGGATCTTTGTGGCCGATCCGCCGATTAGTCATAAATAAAGTTTGCTCGAGGGGGGATACTCGACTGGACTTCTGCAAGTCGCCTCAGGCTTGTGGTCGAAGAGAAAGAATCCATGCCTGGTTTTCACCGAATCCCTTGTTTATTGAGCTTGGTCGCCATTGCAGTGGCCTCGGTAGGGTGCGTAGGACCTCGAGTTCCAAGCGATCGCTATCTTCAGGAAGAAGCTCATGGCGAGTTTCATGCACCTGAAACAATCTCATCTCAGCCCAGCATGTGTGATTTGGACGAAGGGGAGCCGCCTAAGGAGATTCCTTGGCCGATGTTCCATCCGATCCCCACGCGACCCGTTTTTGGTGGCAGCGGTCTCTGATAGCGTCCGAAAGTGCCAATTAGGGCCATAATCACTTGACAAAAAAGCTGTGAGATTACGACATTTCCGAGTTGGGTGTTAAGCTTGGCAAACCTTGCGGAGTGGAGTTCCCAAGTGTGAAGGGATGCCGCCGAATGTTCCGATGCAAACAGCCATACCGGTGTTGCCGGTATGTGATCGACGGAGGAACGTAGTTTCCGTCGGACTTCATGCATCCGAACGATTCGGGTACGGGAATATATGCCAGCGACCACCCAAGTTTCCCGCGCCGTGACCTATCTGGTTTTGCTCTCCGTCTTTACGGGGGTGGGCATCTGGACGGTCCCGACCGCTGCTCAGTCACCTAAGGGACGAATCTCGGAAGCGAGAGAGACGGCCACGGTGAGAGCCATCCGGCGTGCCTCGCCTGCGGTGGTCAATATCCATGGGCAGAAAACAGTTCGTGCTACCGCATCTGGCATGGCTGGAGCTGACGGCCCGGATTCGTTCCGACAGGTCAATGGAATGGGCACGGGAGTCGTGATCGATCCGAGTGGATATGTGATCACGAATTATCATGTGGTTGAGGATGTCGATAACATCCAAGTGACCCTTCACAACGGTGAAACGACAACCGCCGAGCTGGTAGCATCTCGCGTTCGCAATGATCTGGCGTTGATCAAGGTTAAGAGCGATCGTCCTTTGCCAACCATTCCACGTGGAACCAGTAGCGACCTGATGGCTGGTGAAAGCGTGATTGCGATCGGGAATGCATTTGGATATGTGCACACCAGCACGCAGGGGATCATTAGTGCTCTGCATCGTGATGTCCCAGTCAATGAGACGCAGGAATACGTTGATCTGATCCAGATCAGCGCCGGAATCAATCCGGGTAATTCCGGTGGTCCACTGTTGAACATCGAAGGTGAAATGATTGGTGTTAATGTCGCGGTACGCGTTGGTGCCCAGCAGATTGCCTTTGCGATTCCGATTGACCAAGTGGTTGAAATCGTGACTGAAATGATCGACCAACAGAATGATTCAAGGTTGGCCACAGGTCTGCGAACCAGCGGCGGACCCCGCGAGGGTGATGGCGTGACCGTTTCCGATGTCTCCGCTAGCAGTCCCGCCGCACGGGAAGGACTGAAACCGGGTGACCGCGTGGTCCGCGTTGGTTCTCAGCAAGTAGATAATAAGCTCGACTTCTCGCTCGCTTTGATGAGGCTGAACCCTGGCGATGCGATGGAGTTGTCGATTGAACGCGGTAGCGAGCGATTTGACCTGGCATTGACGACGGAAACCCGCACTCCGGATTCTTACACTGTCAAAGAGTTGGCGTGGAGCATTATCGGGGTGCAGGCAAAACCAGTTCCAGATTCAACGATGCGTCGGTTGAACTCCCGTATGCGGACGCGGTATCGCGGTGGCCTCTATGTCACGGCAGTCAAGGGTGGTTCTGCAGCCGAGCGGCAAGGAATCATCGCGGGTGATGTCCTGCTTGGGATTCACGGATGGCAGACATCGAGCATGAAGGACTTGGCGGGCATTTTGGAGCATCCGGATATCAAGGAAGGGCCGAAAGCCAAGTTTTATCTCGTCCGTCGCGAGCAGACTCTTTTCGGCCACATGGAACTCGCGGCCCATCCGAGCTCGGTAACAAAGCACCGCTAGGTGGTGTGATTCGCAGATAGCAAGCGGTGATTGATCGCAGTCGTCCCGGGGCATTCTTGTGTGCTGCACTTGCAGTCGCAGCCTGCCGACCCAGCCGGGACGCTTGTGTTCACTGCTGCTGCTGCTGCTGCGGACGCGATTCGGTTTCAGTTCAAGTGTGGCCAGCACAAAACGGGTTGGAATCTAGCCCCCAAAGTCGATTCACCACGTTCGAGCTTCTTCGTAGGCTGAGATTTTGTCTTCCAGTTGAAGCGTCTCTGCAATGTCATCCAATCCGTGCAATAGATTGTGCTTGCGGCTTGGATCAATGTCGAAAGTCAATGTCAGACCGTCTGAGTCTTCGACAGTCTGCTTCTCGAGATTAACTGTTAGCTGGTACGGTGATGGATTGGCTGCCCGCTCAAAGATTTCATCAATCTGTTTTTCTTCGAGAACGATGGGCAGTACCCCGTTTTTGAAGCAGTTGTTAAAGAAAATATCCGCGAACGAAGGTGCAATAACAGCTCGGAAGCCATAATCATCCAGTGCCCATACGGCATGCTCGCGACTGCTTCCGCTGCCGAAGTTCTTGCTGTCTCTTATACACATCTGACGCTGCCGACGACTCCTTACGTGTAGA
>CAJXTM010000936.1 GCA_913061385.1 uncultured Rhodopirellula sp.
CGAGATCAGCCTCGGTCTCGTGGGCTCGGAGATGTGTATAAGAGACAGAGTCAATGTGGTTTGGAATTCGTGGAATCGGCGTGCTAAGGCGGCATAGGTAGCACTGTGCCGTAGTCAGTAGACAGGGGAGGAAAGTGGGGGGCGTAGGGCTGCGTTGGGTGTGATGAAGTCTCTGCCTTCCTCGTCAGCTAGATACTTTTCGTTTGTTTTGGATTTGTGGAGTTTGTTTCGAGGCAGCAGTCGTAAGCTTGCGTTGATTATTAATCATGAGGAAATTCGCACACAGCGATTTCGCGTGACTAAATGTGAGAAAATCTTAAGTTCAGGTGAAACGATGACACCACTAGAAGTAATGTTTATCCCCATTTTTGGCTCGGCTGCATTTGTATCCGCAGTGTTGGCTTTTATTGGTGGGCGGATGTCTGGCTGGGTTGGACCGATTGTTCTGCTCTGCATCAGTGCGTTTGTTTGTTGGGCTGGACTGTTTCTGGGGTTGGATATTGGCTACCGGGTTTGGCAGTCAACTCCGAATCCGGAGCCTGCAGCATTCAGCGATGCTGGACCGAGCGGTGTACTGATTTTTGGGTGGCTCCCGGGTGGAATCTTTGCCAGTTTTTGGTTCAGTATTTCATGGTTGATAAAAATGTTTGTGTGGAAACCGCGTGTTCTGGAAGCAGTCGTTATGGACGAGGGGCACGTGGCTGAGAGAAGTGCACATTCAGTTGAAACCGGGAATGCTTATCAGCCGCCGGCGCAATGACAGTAGGAATGCCAGAGGTTCATGAGGCAGGCGCTAGGTTTGTGTCCGGACGGCTTTGCGTGGTGAGTTGTTGTTGTGGGCGTGGTGTTTTGTGATCGTGTTTTGTGATCGTGTTTTGTGATCGTGTTTGTGGCTACATCCCGTGTATCTCGAACTACGATCACGGCGTTAAACGAACAACGGCCCGCAGGATATCTATCCTGTGGACCGTAGTTGAGGTGTTTGTAAGTAAATGCGTGCACAAACAAACAGTACGATGTCGCCCGTGCGGTGGGGACCCATAGCTGCCGGCGAAGCCTATTTTGCGAATCGATAAATGCTTTCGCCCCGGCTGCTGTTAGTGAGGTAGTAGACCTCACCGGTTTGATCTTCGCCAAATGCCAGCACAGCAACACTCTCGGGTACAACTTGTTCGTTGCTAATCAGATTCCCCGTTTTGGCGTCGTAATGAAGAGCCCAGATTGATCCCGTCACGTAGTCTGCGTAGACATACTTTCCAGTCAACTCAGGAACTCGCGATGAATTGTAGACCCGACCTCCTGTGATTGACTTGCCAATCTGGTGGTCGTACTCCCAGACAGGTTCAAGGGGCTTTGAGACATTGGTGGCGCCTTTGCGATTGCCAAACGAATGGGAGCCTTCGCGTCCGCTCCATCCGTAGTTGCCACCTTTTTTTACGACGAGTACTTCTTCCCACAGTTCTTGACCAACGTCGCCAACCCACAGGGTTCCATCTTCTTTGTTGAATGCGATACGCCATGGATTGCGAATGCCATGTGCGTAGATCTCTGGTCGTGCGTCTTTGACATCCACGAACGGATTATCGGAAGGGATCCCGTAATTCAAGCCATCGGCGGGATGATTGATATCGATTCTGAGGATCGATCCAAGAAGTGTCTTTAGGTTCTGCCCGTTACCGTGGGGGTCGTTGCGATCTCCGCCGTCGCCCAACGCCACGTAAAGGTATCCGTCAGGCCCAAATTCGATTGGTCCACCGTTGTGATTTTGGTAGGGCTGTTCAATTTCCATGATGACGAGCTCGGATTCTGGATCCGCCTTATTGGGGTTATCTTTCGACACGTTGAATCGTGAGACGATCGATTTTGGCTCGGTCGGGTGGGAATAGTAGACGAAGAATTGTCCGTTCTTTTTAAAACTTGGGTGCATTGCAAGCCCGAGCAACCCTTGCTCATTCGAACCTCGTGTTGAGAAGTCCTTGACTTTTCCCCTGAGGTCGAGAAACAAACTTGACTCCTCAACATCGTGGCGGTTTTGAAAGCTCCAGATTTCACCAAATTGTGATGCCGCGAAAAGGCGATTGGTATCATCGTTGGCGTAGGTGAGTTCCATGATCCTCAACGCTCTTACTTTGCCCGCATCGTTTACCGGTTCCCATTGGTCCCATTTCAGATTCGGAAATGCCAATTCGCCTTTCAAATCCAACGATCCGTCTATTGGTTGAGGGACCGTACCGTCGTCTTTGAATTCTCGTAATTTGATGTTCCTGTAGGCAACTTCATTGCCATGGTCTTGCAAGGCAATGTGGCCGTTGCCAGCGATCCCAAATCCCTCGAACTTTGCGAATTTACTGGCTGCGATTCGCTTCTTCCAATCAGCGTTGTCGAGTTTGAACCGATAGTAGCGAACTCCATTCATGCAGACTTCGCAGTCACCTTTATTGATTCTGATGTAAAGTTGGTTCCACTCGCCTGCGGGTCTGGTGGCGTCAACGGGTTCTTTGTTGGTAGCCCAATTTGGAACGGTTGGCTGGTGTAGCTGGTAGAGCCAACCTGCTTTCTGTGGATCATGTCCGTCGACGTTGTCTTGTACCTGTATTTCAGGGCCGGTTCGCCAAGGTGGTCCATCGCCTTCGAGAACATGGAACATGACCTGTCTCTTATACACATCTCCGAGCCCACGAGACCGAGGCTGATCT
>CAJXTM010000937.1 GCA_913061385.1 uncultured Rhodopirellula sp.
ACGAGATCAGCCTCGGTCTCGTGGGCTCGGAGATGTGTATAAGAGACAGCCCTCTATCCCCCCCTAATTCGAAGCCCACCCCGCCTGGGAAACCAGCCTTGACCCACCTGCCGCAGGCCACCCAAACACCCCACTTCGGAAAAACGCTTCAAATAACAAACCTGTCTCATGCCACCCACCCGTCAAAGTCGATGCAGAAAATAGGGGCGAATCGTTTTTCGAATCTGCCTTTTTACAACTAATGCGAGTTCTCAAGCTTTTTGCCATGGATCAAAGACTAACGTCGAAGCGATGGCTACTCGCGTTGAGTGCATTACTGCTATTTGCAATTGTGGTTTTGTTGATGCCGCGGCAGCCATCCGAACATGACACAACCAAGCCGGCTGCTCGACGGAACCAGACGTCGTCAACGTTCGAGCAAGGTACGTTGGTTGATGCGGCCGAAGAGACACACCAGCTTCGAAAAATCCGTGAACTGAGTGGTGCTTTAGCTATCAAACCAGCATTACCGCCTGCTGGCCCCGACCATGTGACTTCCATCGCGGCGACGGAACAGTCCGCGACGATCGAGGTTTCTGAGCGATTCAGTGCAGTACATCTTTCACCACAAGTCACCGAGCGGCAACACACTGAACCGAACGTGTTGGATGCGGAGAATGCAACTCTACAGCCCGCGATCTTTGAAGAGGTGATGGATGAACCACAATCCTTCAAACTTACCTTCACTCATCGAAATGCAAGCTTCGACAGTCGCCTCGACGCAAGCCCCAATGACGCAGCAGTGCAATTGACCGAATGGAGGCGGCTGCTTGGCGTTCAGGTACCGCCCTCTTTGCCTGCACCAATTTCTCAAGAAACAGCATCACCTGAAGCAGTCGAATCAGTTGATGAAGATTTTAAGGAGCAGGTTGAGCTGACAAACGAAGATATTTTTTCACCCTTAGTGATAGCCACCGTTCCGAATCAGGAGCAGTACATTCGGGAAACAGCCAACGATGGTGAGAAGATTAGCATTGCCCTCGCCCCCATTGCCCATAGCGAGATTGTTGATGAGGAAGGTTACTGGGAACCGCTAGCAACAAAAGGTTCCTCGTTACAAGTTCTATCACCATTGGAGAACGCACCAAGTACGATTTCCGGCAATGATTCATTCGATGACAACGCAGACGAGATTGAGCGGAAAGCTCGGTGGGAATTAAGGAATTCTGCAACACCCTACGAACCAATGTCTGATGTGGCCAGCCTTGATATTCAATCAGATCCAGCTCCCGGCAAATGGCAAATGCGATCTGCCATCCGTGAGTCGGCCAGCGTTTCTAATCAGCTGGTCCTGCCAGCAGCGACACCAGTCTTTCCACAGAACACACAGGCGAGTGCTGACAAATCACCCGAACAAGAGAAGAAGACGGACGAGACCAAGCCAAAGAACACAGAACAGGAACAACAAACCGCAGCGAACGACGACAAGAAAATGATTGGACACTTGGCAGGAAAATTCGGAACCTGCTTTCGGTCGGCGATCTCCTGTGGTTTGTACTTTGGCAATGAGTTCACATTCCTAGCAGCTGAACCACCGGGCACAACACGGGTCCGAGTGATCGACACGATATCAAGCCAAATGGACCAATATTCAAGCGAAGACGCGTTTGGATTTGGGAACCGTCTGACGCTGGGTATCCAATCACAAAATACAGGTTTTCGTTTGGTCTATTGGACCTATGCTGGTGGCTACTCTGGCCACGATGCGTGGAAAGATCTGGAAGACAGCCCTGTCTTCTCAACCACTTCCAAAATTGGTCTGGAAACACTCGATATCGACCTGACCCAGAAGTATTGCTTCCTAGGTTGCAATCTGATGACCGCATGCGGAGTTCGTTTTGCTGAATACCAAGGAAGCGAATTCACAAATGTATCGAGTAATTTGCAAGGTGCTTTAGAAACATCAGGTAGCACACGAAGCTTTCGAAGCATGAAAGGTCTCGGACCCACCGTTTTTATGGAGCTTCGAAAAACGATTCCATGGTGTCTGGGTAGCCCTGCCCGGATGCCCTACGGCATGATTGATCCAGGCAGTACCGGTTGTTTTGGTTGCTGCCAATCAGATTGCGGAACCTATGGCAACTGCGGTGGGTGCGGTGGTTGTGATTCCTGCAACCTCGGATCACCCTGCTTCCCTTGGCGATTTTATGCGAACTTCAGAGTTTCAGCTCTATGGGCAGATACCTATAGCGAGTCGATGACGGAGTCAGTGGTCGCTACCGGTGATGGAATCGTCACGCAGGGTATTGCCCGCGGACGAGACAAAGCGTCGCTCAACCAAGACGATGAGAATTCACTGCTGGCAACGCAAATTCAATTCGGCTTAGAGCACCGTACACCAATCCTATGCAACCGGGCACTATGGATCTGCAGACTGGGTCTTGAGATTCAATCTTGGGATACGGGAAAGCATGAATCCAAAAGTCAGTCTTACGCTTTTCTAGCAGATCCGGACGACGAATTCGGGGGCCGTGTCGAAACGCTTGCTCGTGCAGACAACCGATACCTCGACCTATTCGGTTTCACTTTCCTGCTTGGACTCAACTACTGACAAACGATGGAAGCGTTGTCCCATCGCCTGGCAAAGTTGATTCCAGCCAAGAGTCTGTCTCTTATACACATCTCCGAGCCCACGAGACCGAGGCTGATCTCG
>CAJXTM010000938.1 GCA_913061385.1 uncultured Rhodopirellula sp.
AGATCAGCCTCGGTCTCGTGGGCTCGGAGATGTGTATAAGAGACAGTCCCCAGACCACGCCGTTCTGTGGTGAGAGTACCCAGTGGCCTTCTTCGGGAAAGTACAAGAATCGGCTGGGGATGCCCTGTACCTGTGCAGCAGTGAATGCTTCCATGCCCTGAGTCACCGGAACACGGAAGTCCTTTTGACCGTGGATCACCAGCAAGGGAGTCTTCCATTTACCCACAAACTTGTGCGGGGAAAATTTGGCGTAGGCATTTCCTGCTGCTTCGCTTGCCCAGTAGGGCCCGCCAAGATCCCAGTTGACGAAGAATAGTTCTTCGGTCGATCCGTACATGGACTCAAGGTTAAAGACACCACAGTGAGCGACCATGGAACAGAATCGACTCGCATCATTTCCCATCAACCAATACACCGTATAACCGCCAAAGCTGGCGCCGATTGCTGCGACTCGGCTTCGATCGATCGACGGGTCGGCGATCATGGCATCGGTCGATGCCAAAATGTCTTGCATTGCTTGCCCGCCCCAATCGCCGCTGATGTCATCATTCCATTTCCGCCCGAAGCCTGGCATGCCACGGCGATTGACTGCCAAGACGACGTAGCCGTGTGATGCCATCATGTGGAAGTTCCACCGGTACGAAAACCACTGGCCAATTTGACCCTGAGGACCGCCTTGGCAGTACGTCAGCATGGGCCATTTCTTGCCGTCTTTGGAGTCATAACCCGGGGGTAAAATGACCCAGTTGTGGATTTGCTCTCCATCAGTCGCGGTGAAGTATCGTTCTTCGATCGTTGGCAATTCCAATGTCTTGTACATTTCACCGTTGACGTCGGTGATGGTGGCCAATTGCTTATTGCTGGGCTCCAGTAACGCCAGTTCGGTTGGACGCAGCATGCTTTGTTGACGAAGCAGCAAGCGATTGCTACCCGGAACACACGAGACAATTGAAAAGTTGAATCGACCTGAGGAGACCTGCTGAAGAACATGGTTGTCGATCTCTATCTTGAATACCTGGGTTGTTCCACGCGTCTCGCTATGGAAGTACAGGCTTTTGCTGTCTTCGCTCCAGGTCGCGTGATGCGTGGTTTGGTTCAGCCCTTCGGTGACTTCCTCCAGTTTTCCGCTGCTGCGGTTGTAGAGCATGATGCGATTGCGATCTGATTCAAAACCGGCTCGCTCCATCGAATGAAAGGCGATGGTGGTTCCATCGGGTGAATAGGTCGGGTCCATGTCATAGCCTGGCATTCCCGGAGTGATGTTCTTCAATGCACCGCCTTGGGTACTGATCAGATAGATCCCACTGTCAGTGCTTTCCGCTGGGTTGTTCACGAGTTTGAGCGTCAACGCCATTTCTTTTCCATCATTCGAAAAGGTGAACTGCTCCGATCCACCGAAAGGTGGCAAAGGGCAGTCCGCCCGTAGCGTTGCCATCAGATCAAGCGGCTCGGAGGCTTGTCCTTCGTCATTGATGGTGACAACGTGCACATGGCTGTAGGCGTAATCGTGCCACTGATTCCAGTGCCGATACATCAGTGAGTCAATGATCCGGGCATCTGCTTTGGGCAAGTCTTCGTAGATCTCAGTGACTTCCTGATCGATCTTTACATCGACAGTGAATGCAATGGCATCACCCGATGGTGATGTGATCAAGTTGGCGATTCCATCTTCGACATGGGTCAGTTGTTCTGCTTCGCCGGTGACTGGGTCAAGCATCCACGCCTGAGATTCGCCGGGCTCGTCTGAACTATCTTCTTGCGATTCCTTTTTGTCACTCTTGGCTGTCGGTTTTCCCGGAGCGATATAGACCAGTTTGCTTCCCGTTGGATGAGCAAGCCAGTTCAGGCTCCCCAGTCCTTTGATGTCCTCGAGTAGGGGCTCGGACTTCTCGGTGAGCAGCGGTGACTCAAATGCCGCTGCCTTGACATCGCTGTCGAGTGTTGCGGCCAGGGATTGCACCATCAAACTGCTGGTTCCACTATTTTCGGCGAGGTCGTACTGCTTCACCAAGTAAGCGAGTTGTTTTCCATCGGGGGAAACAGCAGCGTCACCAACGCGGGCAAGGTCCCAGAGTGTTTCAGGGGTCAGGCGATCTGCGGATGCAGGTTTCGCCAACGCAAATAGAACAAGACAGGTCAGAATCGTACCGGTTAGACGCATGTTGATTTCTCGGAGCATGGTGCGTGTCATCGTTGATCGCGTCGCGTCACGAGCGCCGGATCAGTCCCCGAATTGTAACGAAGTCGGAAGAAGATGCACGTCAGGTGGGTGGGTGAATGACCGGCTTTGGCACCAAAATACGGAGCTTTCCTGTCGCTCGGGACGGCTGAAGCGGCGTCTTTATTTCGTGCGGAAAATGTCACTCTGGACGAGAGCGATTAGCAGGTCGCGAAATCGGTACTGGTTCTTGGCCTGGCTACGGACAATGTCGGCGATGATTTTACGCTCGCGGTAGTTCATTTCACGCCCGGTAGCGTAGGTCAGTAGCTTTTCACAGATGCAGCGTACGAAAGGCTCTGGATTGTTCTTTAACCAACGCTTCAGGTCTTGAATGTCTTTGAGTGCTTCGCCGTCTGGTAACGTGCCTGACGAATCGATCTCTGGGCCATCTTGGGTAGTCGTTTTTCCGTTTTTCTCTTCGTACCTGTCTCTTATACACATCTCCGAGCCCACGAGACCGAGGCTGATCTC